>JASJDW010000354.1 GCA_030064955.1 Crocosphaera sp. | reverse complement strand
TTTTCAATTGGGTGTATCAAAATTTTAGTTAGTTGAGTGTGGGGAGTGTGGGAGGTGTGGGAAGTGTGGGGGGAATTTTTATTTTCCTGGTTAGTCCATTGATCTCAAAACAGCTATAAGAAAACAGTTTCTAATTGCGTTAAGATAACATAGGTAGAGATTAGCTTTATTTCAGTGGATAGGAGTGGTAACCATGTTTAAATATTTTCTCTCAATGACAGCGTTAATGGTATCTGTCGGAGGGATAGGGGTTTCCTTAGCAAGAGAAGAATTTAGATGTTATTTAGGGTTAGTTTCTGCTGCTTGTGATTCATCAGAAGTTAAGTCAACATCACCAACTAAAAAAGTTGAATCGATATTGAACCAAGAAGTTACAAAAAATAGTGACTCTAATCATCAAGAAAAATTAGAACAGCAACCCATATTAAATACGAAATCCTCTGATAGTTTACTTCCTAAAAATTCTGAGCAACAAGAAACAGATACTTTTATTAAGGAAAGTTTTGAATCAGATAGTCAGTTTATATCTGTTGAAGAACTATCTCGTATTCCTGAGAAAAAACCCGATGTTAACTTGGATAATTCTACTCCTTCTGGAGAAGAGGGTTACGTAGGAATTCCTATTGAAGTTGAACCCTTTAAGGAGGAAAATAATTAAGGGATTTCAGGAACATCTACCATGAATCAACAATGTTAGAACAAATTTTAATCTTAATCGTTAGTGGTTTAGGTTCAGGACTACTAGCCGGAGTCTTAGGGATTGGAGGAGGAACGGTTTTAGTTCCTCTTTTATTGATTTTGAATTATACACCATTACAAGCAGTTGCGACCAGTAGTCTTGCCATTGTTATTACTTCTTCATCGGGAAGTATTCAAAATTGGCGCATGGGATATTTAGATTTTCAACGAGTAATCTTATTAGGAATTCCGGCTATTATAACGGCACAATTGGGGGTAATTGTTGCTAATTTTATTCCTGAATTTGTTTTATTAACGGCGTTTGGTTGTCTTTTGCTTTTTAACATCTTTTTAAGTAACATTCGTCGTCAAATCGTTACCACCTCTCATCAACCATCTAATAACCAATTATCGGAAAAATTTGCCTGTTTATTTACAGGAGGGATCGGGGGATTTTTAGCAGGTTTATTCGGTATTGGAGGCGGCGTAATCATGGTTCCTCTGCAAATGTTATTGTTAAAAGAAACCATAAAAGTAGCCATACAAACCAGTTTGGGGGTGATTGTAATTACTTCTATTTCGTCTTGTTTGGGTCATGCGTTAAATAATAATGTTTTATGGTTAGTAGGGATTATTTTAGGGTTGGGGGGATTAATTGGGGCGCAAATTAGTGCTAGATTTTTACCTAGATTACCTGATAAAGTTGTCCGTTTTTGCTTCTATGTTATGTTAGCTATGTTATCGGTTTATACTTTTTGGGAAGCTTGGAAAATTTATAATGCTAGTTAGTTAATTTGAATAACTTTAGCCTTCTTTTATCTAGATTTTCTGAATATTACTTGATAATTCATCTTCACTTTTTAAACATATATCTCCTATTGCAATTGACCCAAAACCTTCTTTTAAACTCAGTTCACCATAACCACCAAATTTTACCCCTCTTCTGTCACTCTCCGAAAATCAAAGTAAAATATAAATAGCTACAAACGGTTAGAAAGCAGAGGGGACAATGGATGTAGAATTCAAATTCTCAAACATTTGGCTAGAGATGCACAACCAACAGTATCAGTCATTGATCAATATTGTGAAGGGTACAAGTCTCTTTTTAGTGAAGTCAGAAGCTACGAATGTTTTAAATATTTACATTTAGAGTTTAGCTGGATATTGCATCCAGTTGCAATAATACTATTGTAAAAGTTATGGTTACTCAACTCAAAAACGAAACTACTTCAAATATTATTTATCCAGACAGTGACGGGAAACCTATGGCAGATAATACCCTTCAGTTTCGTTGGATTACCATGATCAAAGCTAATTTAGATTGGTTATTTAGCAAAGATAATAATGTATTTGTAGCTGGTGATTTACTTTGGTATCCCCTAGAAGGTGACAATAAAAAACGACTTGCACCTGATGTTATGGTGGTATTTGGTCGTCCCAAAAGGGAACGAGGTTCCTATCAACAATGGAAAGAAGATAATATTGCACCCCAAGTGGTTTTTGAAATACTTTCCCCAGGAAATACTCAAACCGAAATGAGCCGAAAATTGCTATTTTATGAGCGTTATGGAGTGGAAGAATATTATATTTATGATCCTCATAAAAATGAACTGAGTGGACTATTAAGAGGAGAAGAAGGTTTAGAAATTATTGAGAATATGGATGGTTGGAAGAGTCCCCGTTTAGGGATTTGTTTTCAACTTTCAGAACGTGAATTAAAACTATATTATCCTGAGGGAAATCCTTTTACAACTTATACTCAAGAAAAACAAAGGGCTGATAAATTAGCTGCTAAATTAAAAGAATTAGGAATCAACCCAGATGAATTATGACATAATTTTAGTTATCCTTAAGGGCTTAATATTATTAAGCTCTTACAAATATATATTCTAAATTTTCATCCTTGCTTTAGAGAGTGTTGGTTAAAGGAACATTAAACACCAATTTTGTAGGGTGGGCAAAGTTTTCTAATTTACAGGTAGTCCAGATAAATCTCTGAATTTGCCCACCCTACGGTCTTTAGAAGACTTGGTTAGAAATACAAAGCGCAGTGGGGCAAGCTTTTTAGAACAAATTATTAGAGATTTACTGTTAATTGAATATTGGGAAACAGAAAGAGATTATAATTATCGTCATTGGGCGAGTGAAATTGTTAATTTTCGTAACCAATTAGAAATAGATATGACAACTAATTTATATCAGTATCTTGAGGAAAATCTTGAAAAGATATATAGACGTGCGGTTAAATATGTAATCGTTAAAACAGGATTTCAAAAAGAGACATTTCCCGCTCAATGTCCTTATACTATAGAACAATTAACTAACAGTGATTGGTTGCCCTTCTGATATAAATTCTGATAACTGAGAAAACGGAGAATTGATAATTAAAATGACGAACTCTACTAAAACTGTCTGTCCCTACTGTGGTGTTGGTTGCGGTTTAGAAGTCTTACCCCCAGCACAACCTGGAAAACCCGTTAACCGAGATAGTGAAGGGAACCCTATCTGGCAAGTCAGAGGCGATCGCCAGCATCCTTCTAGTTTAGGGAAAGTCTGTGTCAAAGGAGCAACAGTAAGCGAGTCTTTAGCAAAGTCTCGTCTGAAATATCCCATGATGCGAGACAGTTTAGATGAAGAGTTTCGTCGAGTGAGTTGGGATGAGGCTTTAAATGCTATTGTAAATCGTATACAAACGGTACGCTTTACCCAAGATCCAGACGCATTCTGTATGTATGGTTCCGGACAGTTCCAAACGGAAGATTATTATATTGCACAAAAACTCTTTAAAGGGTTCCTAGGAACGAATAATTTTGATGCAAACTCCCGTCTCTGTATGTCTTCTGCGGTGGCTGCTTATACCCAAAGTTTCGGTAGTGATGGGCCTCCGTGTTGTTACGAAGATTTAGAGTTAACAGACTGTGCATTTTTGATCGGTACAAACACAGCAGACTGTCATCCCATCGTCTTTAACCGTTTGCGAGTGCATCATAAAAAGAACCGTAAAGTCAAAATGGTGGTGGTTGACCCCAGACGAACCCAAACCGCAGAAGCAGCAGACTTACATTTAGCCATTAAACCTGGGACGGATATCGATCTATTTAACGGTATTGCCCATTTATTGATGCGTTGGGGTCGTATTGATACCTTTTTCATGGATGAATGTACCCAAAACTTTTCGGCCTATGCGGATGTTATCCGTCATTATCATCCTGAGTTAGTGGCCCGTAACTGTGGTATTCCTATCGATGAGTTAGAAAAAGCGGCCAAATACTGGGGCGAGTCGGAACGGGTGTTATCCTTATGGTCAATGGGGATGAATCAATCTTCTGAAGGAACCGCTAAAGTTCGCACCCTAATTAACTTACACTTAATGACAGGAGATATCGCTAAACCAGGGACTGGACCTTTTTCCCTCACCGGACAACCCAATGCAATGGGAGGTCGAGAAGCAGGAGGACTCTGTAATATTTTACCAGGGTATCGGGTGGTAAATAACCCTCAACACCGCGCCGAAGTAGAACAGTTTTGGGGGGTTCCCAGTGGGACTATTCCAGCGCAACGGGGTCGTACCGCTTGGGAGATGATCGAAGGGTTAGAAACCGGAGAAGTGGGATTTTTGTGGATCGCAGCCACTAACCCGGCTGTCACTATGCCGGATATTAAACGGACTCAAGCAGCTTTGAAGCGATCGCCGTTTACTGTGTGTCAAGATGCTTATTATCCCACGGAAACCGCAGCCTATGCCCATATTTTATTACCCGCAGCCCAATGGAGTGAAAAAACAGGGGTGATGACTAACTCGGAACGGGTGGTTACGTTATGTCCCCAGTTTCGTGATCCTCCCGGAGAAGCAAGGCCCGACTGGGAAATATTTGCCGAAGTGGGACAACGGTTAGGGTTCGAGAAGCCATTTAGCTTTAAAAACGCTGCTGAAGTCTATGCAGAGTTTGTACAAATAACGCAAGGCCGTCCCTGCGACAGTTCGGGGTTGAGTCATGAAAAGTTACGCACCTACGGGCCTTTACAATGGCCTTATGCTGATAGTTGGCCTTGTCTCGAAGGAGAGGAATTAGAGCAACAAAACCGCCACAATAAGCGACTTTATACCGATTTTCACTTCAATACCCCAGATGGAAGAGCGAAGTTTGCAGCCTACCATTCTAAAGGGCTGGCCGAACCCACCGATGAGGCTTATCCTTTTGTTTTAACCACAGGAAGACTTTACGGCCATTGGCATACCCAAACCCGTACCGGACGCATTCCCAAAATTCAAAAGATGCACCCCGATCCCTTTATTGAAATTCATCCCCAAGATGCTGCAAAATTGAACATTGAAGAAAATACCCTGGTAGAAGTGCGATCGCGTCGAGGAAAGGCTCATTTTCCTGCAAAAATTACCAAAGCGATCACCCCTGGTACCGTTTTTGTACCTATGCACTGGGGCGCACTTTGGGCTGATGATGCCCAGGCTAATGCTTTAACCCATCCCACTGCTTGTCCAACTTCTTTGCAGCCTGAGTTAAAAGCTTGTGCGGTGCAGGTAAGTGTTGCGACAGAAAAGGAATGGGTAATGGTTGCTGATAGCAGTTTTCAATTGGGTGTATCACGATTTTAGTTAGTTGAGTGTGGAGAGTGTGGGAGGTGTGAGAAGAGGGGGTGATGGGGTGACCAATCATTGAACATTAAACAATGAACATTGAACATTTAGGTTTCAAGCCTCTCCTTTTAAGGAGTCCTGGATGCGGAGGAAACCTCCGCATATAGAAGGACGTGGAGAAAAAGGGTTTGGGAGAGGATTCAAGCCTACTTCCAAACCAATGATAAATGGTCAATGATAAATGATAAATGAA
>JASJDW010000353.1 GCA_030064955.1 Crocosphaera sp. | reverse complement strand
GTGGGCAAGTTAAAGACTTATCTAAACTAACTTCATCCTTGGAAACCTTGCCCACCCTACAAAATTCGTTGTTATTATTTCTTTAGGAACAGTCTCTTATTTTGTCTAACCCTAGTTAATCATTAAAAGCCGCTTTTAAAGCAATTTTACCCGTTGCAGTTCCTGATTCTGCATAAGCATGAGCAGTACCAACATCAATAAAACTAAATAATTTAGAATTGAGAAGTGGGTGAACGTGGCCAGCTTCAACTAAATCAGCTACCCTGCTTAAAATTTGACCATGATAAGTTCGATTACTATTCCATAACATAGGAATTAACATATAGACTAAGTGTAAGGTGAGTCCTTTACTATGAAGTAACGTTAAGTCCTGTTTTGATAGGGATACAGTTGATATTACAGTACCATTCAATTTTGCTGCTTGAAAAGCATTTTGTAAATTATCGTTGCCAACCGTATCAAAAACAATATCAAAACCGCAATCATTAGTATATTCTGCCACAAATTCTTCAACGGAAGTTTGACGATAATTGATAGCAACATCTGCTCCTAAATTTAAAACAATATCTGCTTTTTCTTCACTTGATACTGTGGCATATACCTCTGCACCAACCCATTTAGCTAATTGAACAGCTATATGACCAACACCCCCTGTACCTCCATAAATTAGAACTTTTTGCCCTGCCTGAACTTTTGCTCTATCTATAAGCCCTTCCCATGCTGTAATAGAGACTAACGGTAAAGTCGCTGTTTCTAACATTGATAGAGACTTAGGTTTATGGGCAATTAAATCAACATCAGCCACCATATACTCAGCTAAAGCTCCGCCCATTCCTTTAACCCCTCCGGCACAACCATAAACTTCATCTCCCACTTTAAACTTAGTAACTTCATTGCCCACAGCTTCGATTACACCTGCCACATCTCCATGTAAAATAGCAGGAAAATCGGGGGCAATATCAGCAACAAGCCCTTGACGTATCTTAATATCGACAGGATTAATGCTAGTAGCTGCAACCCGAATTAAAACCTGATTTGCCTCAATACACGGGATCGATATATCCATAGGTTGAAATACATTCTTGTCCCCAAACTGTTCGATTGCTATTGCTTTCATAGTCAACTGGAATAAACGTCTTATGGCTTATCTATCATTAATTCACAACAATAAAAAAGTATTTACGTTAAAGTGTGTTAGTTACGTTTTGGTAAGTTAGAATGACCAACCAACCAAGTTCTAGTAATGATCAACCTCATCATACCTATTCCCCTAAACCAGCTTTAGATCGTATTGCCAACATGGGAATTTTTAATACTCAGTGTGAAGGACATCAAATACTTGAAAAAATTGCTAATAAATGGACAATTTTGATTATCTATGCTTTAACTCAACAAGAAAAGAAACGATATAGTGAGCTTAAACAGCAAATTGTTGGCATATCCCCTAAAATGTTGATTCAAAATCTTCGTCATCTAGAACGAACTGGACTCGTTAAACGTTTTGTATATCCTGTTGTTCCACCAAAAGTGGATTATTCTCTTACTCCTCTTGGTCAATCATTAGCTCAACCTTTAGCTGTTTTGGGAGAGTGGGCCTATCAACATATTTCGGATGTAAATGCTTCAATTGAAAAATATGATAGTTGTTCAAATAATGAAGATTTTTGGCAACCTAAATAATTAAATTTACTGCTAATTAGTGGACAAGAGTCAATGAGTCAATGTTCTACTAATTCTAAAAGTTGTATTCCCAAATTATCACAGTTTTCTTAGGATTGATTAGAAAATGGGATAAGTTTTAATAATGTCTTTTTCCCAGGTTTCACCTTGACTACATTTTTAAGACTAGCGAGAACTAAATTCCAAAAATACCCATATTGAGGATATAATTTAACAAGAAAACCTTCAGCTAAAACATAGCGTCTGTCGGTGGTCTTATACTCAAATTCTGGGGGGTTACTTTCGGTTCTAAATTGTTCAGGAAAGGGTAAAATATGTCCAATAATATCTCCTTTTTTTGCAAGACCTTTTGTATACAATTTAGCTTGCATGGATAACCCTAGTAATCGATCAGAACACCAAAAAGGAACATATTTAAACGGCCCCAAAAGGGTAAATAATTTAACGATCTCATTCAGTTGTTCTTGGACTAAGCTATTTTTCCATACTTTTTTGTCAAAATTCTCTTGATGAGGTCCATGCTGATCTTTACGATCTTTAATAAGACAAAGTAAATTTAATTTATTTTCCAAAGGACAAATAGGAATTTCTTGTAAAGTTTCTGTTGTGGGTAAATGATGATCTTGACCTCTTCTAACTTGAATATCCTGAAAATTAGTAAAATCTTCCCATTTTTCTAATAATTTTTCTTGACTACCGTAGGGATAAAATTTTTGTCTAAGTTTAAACAAAGAACTGTTAGGAAATCTCTTAAAATATTCAACAACAACTTCTTCTATTTTGGGATATAAATATTCGTCACAATTAATGGATAAAACATAGGTTCCTGAAGCATTTAATAACGCAGTAATTCTTTGTACAACTTCTCCCCTTAAAGGACTGGTGATTTGATGAATACGAGAATCGCTATTACTAAGTAAGGGAACTTCGGGAGGATAAACTAAAATAAATTCAACATTACCTTCAACTTTTGATAATGTTTCTATCCAAATTTGAGGAACATTATCTCGCATGGGAATAATAACTGATAAAGTTGGTTTTGTCATATTGTTAATATATAATCCTAGATTATATTGCTTATTAATTTATCATAGTTAGTTTGTAACACTAACTCGATCTAAGGCTAAATGCAATTATTTTTTTAATAGAGTTTATAAAAGATATACATTATAATGTTTTTTCTGTCAAGTAATTTTCCTTCATTGAATTTATGAGTCACAGTTTTAATTAAGAATTAGGTTTTCTTAATCTTTGACTATTTGTCTATGGAAAAATTTTGAGATTTTTTCTAGCATGATTGAAGTCAGTAAACTTCTTCTGTTAAAGATTAAATGATGAACAATCTAGTTAAGGATTTCTTCAAGTTTTTTGTATTAATTGCAGCAATTTTATTCTGTTTAGGTTTTTCTTCACAGAGTTCAGAACAATTGGCAATTTCTCCTAATTTTTCTCAAGGAATTTCTTATTTAAGTCAACAAAAATATCAAGACGCTATTGTTGAATTCACTGAAGTTATTAATGACAAGCATCCGTTAATTGCTTCTGCCTATAGTAATCGCTGTTTAGCCTATTTACAATTAAATAATAATCAAGCAGCTAAAAAAGACTGTGAACAAGCTTTAGAAATCAATTCAGATAATATTGAAGCTTATCTTAATAAAGGATTAGCGGATTATCGACTGGAAAATTATACTCAATCTTTAGCTGCTTACCAAGAGGTTATTAAACGGCATAAAAATGATTATCGTGCTTATTATAATCAAGGATTAGTCCATTTTCAATTAGGGAATTATCAGCAAGCGTTACAGAGTTATAATCAAGCTTTAAACAGTAGTAATGACCATTCTTTAAACCATAAAACTTTAATTTATTATGATTGTGGTTTAACCTATTTAAAACTAGAAAATTATTCCCAAGCGATCGCTAATTTTACCCATGTTTTAATTTTAAATCCAAAGGACGAACAAGCTTATTATCAGCGAGGTTATGCTTATCAACAATCCGGTAATTATCAAGCTGCTTTTCAAGATTTTACCGAAGTAATTAACTTAAATCCTAACTTTACCACCGCTTATATTAATCGAGGAATAATAGCTGGAAATTTGGGATTTAAAGCTATGGCCTGGGAAAATTTCAAAATTGCCCTTGATCAGTTTCAACAGCAAAACAATACCATAAGTTACAATAAAACGCTCAATTTAATTCGTCGATTTAAACAAATTACATCTGGTGTTTATCAAACTCCTATTGCTTAAAAATTGTAAGCATTCAGCCCTTCGGGTTCGGCAGTTGCTTTAAGTCGGGGAAACCGCCCAACGCACTGCACTCACCGTCAGCGTTCGGTTTTCAGCTTTTGAAAGAAAGCGGTTACTGGAACCTAAACCTAGTGCCTTGTCGCTCGTAAGCATTCGTTTAATCTCAATCACTTTCGGTGCTAGGGATTCATAGTTCATAAAAATATAGCCGAATATGACATACTTTTTATTATTATAGATGACAATCTTTGACTATATTTGTGTTTAATGTTTACGATACCTTTTAGCTTTGAGTAAGTTAAGATTATAAGCAAGTAATATAGCGTTTTCTGGACTCATGAGGTACACCTAATATTCAACTTCTGAACTTCTAAACTTCTGAACTCCTAACTCCTAAAACTAGAAGAGTTTGTACCGTTCGGAGTTGCGCTCACGGCGAAGCCTCACAAGTATGGGAACTGCTATATAAGCTGATGCCTGATAGCTGAATCCTTACTAAAAATTCCCTCATTCTTTCCCTTGCAATCTAGGTTTACCAAACTCTAACCAAAATGTCATTCCTACCCATGCAATCACACCCATTAAAGCTAAAACACCAAATTGAGTAATCCAATGAATTAATTGAGGTAAAGGAACTAATCTTCCTACAAAAAAGGATAATGTTACCATTATTAAAGCCCAAACTGTCGCCCCTCCCAAATTACACAAGAGAAATCGATCATAAGGCATTTGGGCAATACCAGCAATGGGTCCGGCAAAAATTCTTAATAAAGTGATAAAACGGCCAAAAAATACCGCTTTTGCTGCATTTTTACTAAACTTTTTCCTAACATCTTCTAGTTGTTGGGAAGAGATGTTAAACAAACCACCCACCTTAATTAATAAAGGCCAACCTCCCCAACGGCCAATCCAGTAACCAAAATTATCGCCCATAACGGCACCAGCGATCGCGCTTCCTAAAACACTCCAATAGGTTAGTTCCCCGCTTCCGGCTAAAAAACCACCAACAATGGTAATAGTTTCGCCAGGGATGGGTATTCCAGTATTTTCTAAGGCAATGCCAATAAATACTGCCCAATACCCGTATTGACGCGCAATTTCTTGAATGTTATCCAGTGACAGAAGTTCTATTGACATCTAAGCAAAACTTTACAAAGGTTCATGTTATATTCATATCTTGACTTATTTCGCTAAGAACTGTCAATTACCCTTGGGGAAAGGTTCAGTACACTTGCATTTAATTTTTGTTAACTTGCATTAACAATTAATTCAAATTATGAGTTGCTTCAAAAAAATAGGCATTCTCTCTTTATCCTTAATAATTTCTTAAACTTTATTTTTACTTAAAATATATTATCCTAGAGAATAGTCAAATAAATGACTGTAATTTGTCTATTTTCAAAGAAAACTTCATGTTAATGTTTTGTAGTATCTTTAATATCCAGCAATACTAATATTATTATTTTTCTACTTAGCAAAAAAGTAGTAAAGTTGATAGTCTTTAAGATTAAGTTTTCGACATAAGAGAAAAAACTTAATTAATCTTCGTTTTGTACAGAGGAAATAGGGTTTAGTTATTGATGAGTAGTAAAA
>JASJDW010000352.1 GCA_030064955.1 Crocosphaera sp. | reverse complement strand
GTTATTAGAAACCCGAAGAAAAGAAGTGATTAAAGCTAAAAGTCTCTCTCAGGAAAATTAAGGACAATTATTAATCATAACAACGCTCTCCTATCATAACCTGAGTTCGGTTACAATAGGAGAGACGATTTAAGACAAATTAAGCTTTGATTCTTTCGTAAACCTCTACATAGTTTTCTACAGGATGTCGCCAAGAATAATCACAACGCATTCCTTGAACCGCTAACTTGTTAAAGGCTTCACGATCAGTGTACCAGAGTTCTAAAGCGCGGTGCATGGCTGACTCTAAAGCAGAGGCATTAGTATGATGGAAAACAAAGCCATTTCGTTCTTCAGGAGTATGGACTTCATCATAGTCATAGTCAAACACCGTATTAACCAAACCACCCACACCACGGACAATGGGAACAGTTCCGTATTTTAGGGCGATCATTTGGGTCAAACCACAGGGTTCATAGTTACTTGGAACCACAATCATATCCGCCCCTGCATAAATAAGGTGAGATAATTCTTCATCGAACCCAAGTTCTAGATGAACGTCAGGATGATCATTCAAACGATTTTTTGTCTGCCAAAACAGATTCTTTATGGCATCAGAAGTAGCTGATCCCAATAAAACAAACTGTGCGCTTCGTCTTAGGGCGTACTCTAAAGCATGGTGAACTAAACCAACCCCTTTTTGATCGTCAAGACGACCCACAAACGCAATGATTGGTCTATCTTTTTCTTCTAACCATAACCGTTCTCGTAACCCTTTTTTGTTATAAGCTTTTAATTCAAAATCATCTGGACCATAAGGCGTAGAAATGTACTCATCTAGTTCTGGATTCCAGATTTTATAGTCTAAACCGTTAAGAATCCCCCTAAACTTATCTTCATGAACGTAAAGGGTATGACCTAACCCATAACCTTCATTGCCAAAACGAGCTTCCCAAGCATGGTGGGGGGATACCGTATTAACTGCGTTAGAATAAACGATACCTCCTTTCATAAAGTTAATATGATTAGGAATACTGTTATCTTTCAGGCGATCGGGACTTAGATAATAACCATGATTATCTAACTGAATCGCGTCTAAAATATTAGCACTACCCCCTCCTTGATGTTTAAAATTATGGATGGTATAACAAACCCGTTGACTATCCATCCCTCGATATTTATACTGGTCAAATAACATCACAGGAATCAATCCAGTTTGCCAGTCATGACAATGGATGATTTCAGGACGCTTATTACTAATACACATATATTCTAAAACTGCTCTACTAAAGAAAGCAAAGCGCAAGTTATCATCATTATCCCCGTAATACTTACCTCGGTTAAAGAAATTCTCATTAGAATGAGGTTCTATGAACAAGCAGTTACGCTCATGAACTTTACCACCGAATACCGTACAGTGAATTGAACCATTTCCCCAAGGTACCCATAAATCTTTATAGTCTTCGTCTAATCCCCAGATATGGTCGTAACGCATACAATCATATTTGGGAAGAATAATATCTACAATATGACCTTGGTTTTCGAGTTCGCGACTTAGCCCGAAAACAACATCACCCAAACCCCCTGCCTTAATGACGGGGGCGCATTCTGAGGCTACTTGGACAATATACATAGTGGCTTCTTACTTTGATCCCTCTTGTGTTATATCGGCTATTGTATCAATTCTTAATATGCTACAAGCCATGTGTCAACTCTTTTGAAGAGAAACAACAGGCTATAGTGAGAACACTATCAGCGTGATTAAGAAATTATAGTCCTAATCATACCTGAGTTTGATGTCAGAAATAAGTCAGTTTTTATGGTATGGCCCTGCCTGCTGGGGAACAGGGAACAGGGAACAGGGAACCGTAGCTCCTGACTAGGTTTCAGAGATTGCTTATGTCCTCCCCTTTTTTGTACTGTCATGGTTTTCAGTAAAAATTTTCCCCACACCCCTACAGTCCCTAACCCTCTTAAGCGGTTTCAATTAGCTTTTCTAATGGTTCCCAACGGAAATATCGTTCTCCTCCCAGTTCAACCACCACTTTAAGACGAGGTTCTTGTTGAGGTAAAGCAACTAGATATTCTAATTCCGCTTTAGACAAAATATAACCTTCTAAAATCCATAACACTAATCCCTTAGATTGAGGAGATAAGCTTTCGAGTTGATAAGCAGCAATAGGAGGGACAAAATAAACAGGGCCAACAGCCGCACTTTGACCAATATTCTTTTTGCCCAGATGAGCAGGACGTACCCCGTGGACTCCCATTAAGTAGGCACCCACATCTCCTAACCCTCTAGCAGACAAAGACAGGCTCTCATAGCCATTTGTACGTAAACGCCGTTGATAGCGTCCTTCAAACCCTCCTTCTAAGGGAGCATAAACTCCCAACGTGCCTGATTTTTCTAGTGCGCGAACAAATCCTTTCCCTGTGGTAAGCAGTGCCATGTGATTAATACAACAATTACGTCTATAAATGCTTCTCTTGATTATAGGAGAAGGACTGGTGATATGAGGAATCCCCACCATAAAATTAAGAATCGAAGACAAAAAGTCCATCCATAGGTTAAAGTCAGATAGGACTAACATTTGCTAAGGATAAACCTCCCATCAGGAGAACAAAATACTATGCTAACCTTAAAAATTGCTGTTTACATCGTTGTTGCTTTCTTTATTGGCTTGTTTGTTTTCGGTTTTCTTTCGAGCGATCCCACTCGTAACCCTGGACGCAAGGACTTTGAATAATCTCAAATCTACTTATGTTAAGTTAGGTGAGTAAAACGATAGGGGCGAGATCTGGCTCGTCCCCATCTCATCTCCTTTGATCACGCTACAGGTAGCCACTAAACCTTTCAGCTTGATACTATCAAACCAAGATGCCCCCATTCGTTCCACCACCTAATCCTCCAGCCCAAGTTAAAACAGTTGTTTCTCCGGTCTCGGAAAAACAGCACACCTTTTTAGTGCATTCTCCAACAACACTCAAAGAAATCACTAAAAGTAACGTTTTATTGGCTCAATTATCCTCTGAGGCACCAACATCCTCGGTAACTCTTCCACTGTCCCCAGAGGTTCAGACGACTCCTCCAGAGGTCGTAGAATTTTATTTATCCTCCCCAGAAGATCTCCCCAACCAAACCGATACTCATTCTTTGCCATCTGCGGAACAAACTGCCGATGTTTTAGGGGATCCCATCACCACCGGAACGTCCTCATCGCCACGATCAGCTTCGGTGATCCCGACTGACAAAACAAATGTTTCTAAGATTCTTAAGTTAAACGGTCAATCTCCTCAAGCTCATCGTTTATTACTCAAACCCCGAAACCCTCAAACACAACCGTCAGAGCTACTGATCACCCCATCCCCTGCGTTAGCTCAAGGACAACCAGAAAATCCAAATTCACCCCCCACTGAAGCCGTAGGGGTTGTGGAATTGGTGTCCGATCGCCAAGAATACGACGCAGAAAGGGAAGTGGTGTATGCAGAAGGGAAAGTGATTATGCGCTTTGCCAGTGGGGTGTTATTAGCTGATCGCCTTTGGATCAATCTTCCGGATCAATTTGCTGTAGCAGAAGGCAATGTGGTTCTTGATCGCGGGGAACAAACGCTGCGGGGAGAACGATTTGAATATTATTTTGTCCAAGATAGCGGCGTGATTTTTGAGGCCAATGGAGAAATCTATCAACCCACCACTGGCCAAGACTTTTCCCCTACCTTACCTACTGCGATCGATAACAATTTAATCCCCAACCAAACCCTCAACGAACGACTGGCCCTAGAACAACCCCTACAACGCATTACCAGAGCGCAAGGGATCAGTTACTCCTTTGGTGTATCCTTTGGAGAAGAGAATATTCAGGATATTGGGGGAAATACGGGACAAGGAAGTGGGGGACAAATTAACCGCATTCGCTTTGAAGCAGATCGCATGGAGTTTGACTCGGAGGGTTGGCGGGCGACAGATGCTCGTTTAACCAATGATCCCTTCTCTCCCCCAGAAGTGGAAGTGCGAGCAGAAACCGCAACTTTCCGTAATATTGCCCCGTTAGTTGATGAAGTGAAATTGACCAATTCACGGGTGGTACTGGATCAAGCCAACTCATTTCCTACCCAAGACCGTTTGATTTTTGATCGGCGCGATCGCCAACCTGGAGTCATTGGTTTTGGTTACGATGATCGCGATCGCGGAGGTTTCTTTGTAGAACGAGGGTTTAATGTTATTGATACCGAGACCCTCAGTTGGCAAGTAACCCCTCAATATTATCTTCAAAAAGGAATTGATCCAGAAGGACTTACGGTTGATGATCGTAATACGGATTTATTTGAGGAAGATCAAGACGAAATTGATGCTATTAGTCCCCCTACTTTTGGTTTTATTAACGAATTTAATGCTAATTTAAGTCCCAAAACCACCTTCTTTTCTCGCACCTCCCTCACCAGTTTAGAATTTGGCGATATTGAAGATAGACTGCGGACAAAAACCTTTTTACAGTACCGTTTAGACGGGCCAATCGCTCCTCATGATCTACGATTGGAATATAATTATCGCGATCGCCTATTTAACGGCTCTTTAGGGTTTCAAACCGTCCGCAGTAGCTTTGGGTTACTTTTAGTTTCTCCGCAAATTCCTATCGAACAAACGGGTATCAGCGTGAGCTATCAAGGGTCAATTCAAACCGTTAATGCAGATACCGATCGCCCCAGTTTATTGGGGACTGACTCAGAAGATCGTCGCGTTAGCTTAACGAGAGTACAAGGGGCCGCTTCTGTCAATAAACCCTTTTTACTCTGGTATGGACAAGCGTTACCCCCCACCCCAGAAGAAGGATTAAAATACACCTCAACACCAGTCTTACCCTATGTTGTGTTATCGACTGGTATCACGGGAGTAACCAGTGTTTATGGGAATGGAGACTCTCAACCCTCCTTATCAGGTATCATTGGCTTATCGGGACAACTGGGCAATTTTTCTCGGCCTTTTCTGGACTATACAGGGTTTAATATTAGCTTTAGCCAAGCATTACGGGGTGATCCTTCGCCGTTTTTGTTTGATCGCTTTGCTGATTTGAAAACCTTAAACTGGGGCATCACGCAACAATTATACGGCCCGGTGCGAATTGGCATTCAAAGTGCATATAACATCGACACCGATGAAGAAATTAATACGGATTTGTTCATTGAATATAGCAGGCGTACCTATAGCATTTTGCTACGTTATAATACGGTCTTAAAGGTAGGCTCTATTTCCCTACGCATTAGCGACTTTAATTGGGGAGGCAACCCTGGTCCATTTGATGGAACGGGTATTCGTCCTGTTATTCAGGGAGTTCCTCGTTAAACTGACATCTTGCACCAGAACAAATAAACTTAAATTAGTAAGCACTCAGCGTTCGGCGTTCAGTAGTCAGCTTTTTGGTAGGCTACACCCCTCTTCGAGTCCGCATAATCTCTCTGTTTCACAGGGAGTTGCAAATCCGCTTTTTAAGCTGATGGTGAGTGCAGTGCGGTCTTGGACAGGGCGTATAAACTCCTGGGGACACCCCAGGAGACAG
>JASJDW010000059.1 GCA_030064955.1 Crocosphaera sp. | reverse complement strand
CCATCCTGTCAATACTGCTCGGTTAACAAATTTATCTGTTGAGAGAGGGATGGGGAAGAGAGGGAAGAGGGGGAAGGGTGGGAAGAGAAAACCATCTGTATTGCTTAATTCTCCCCACACCTCCCACACTCCCCACACTCTCTATTTCATGAACTTTTCAAGCTTATCCGAGTAGTATTGGCCATCCTGTAACTCAACAACTGAGATTGTTTTATGCTAAGTGTCAAAAGACTAATGATTTCATTGTTCAAGATTATCTTTGTAGCTATGTTTGGAGTGCTATTTATTTTGGTACAACCCAACTATGCTGAAACTGAAGTACCCATAGCTTCACCAGCTATCCCTTTAACTCCAAATACTGCTTACAAAGTAGATCGGACACCAAAACTAAATCGTCAATCTTCATGCGATGGACAAACCGCTCAGGTCAAGTTTGTCTTCAATGATCCTAAGTTTAAAGATGGTGTATTTGAGGAAACTTACCCAATTCAGGATAATTGGGACTTATTCTTTAACACCCCTGATACAGACCAAGAACTTTATTTCCAAGACTTGACAGGGTGTAATCTTCAACCGATACCAGCATCACTGGAATTACTATCTGGGTACAAAGATAAGGAGCAAGCAACACAGTTAAGTGGCAATGCACATTTTGTTGTGGCCAAAGATTACTATGCTTTTCCCCGAGATGGTGGAGACCCTTATCCATTGGGTAGTTTAACAGCCATCGGAGGAACAGAATTTCCTGCTTTAAGAGGTTCAGCTATTGGCCAACTCATCATTAAACCTGATTCCATTCGCGCTCCTCATTGGCATCTCAAATATACTGAAACGGGTTATTGTTATAAAGGTCTTGGACAAGTTGGGATTATCACTCCTGGTAATACCATCCCTAAAGGTCCAGAAGAAGAAGGGTTTTTTGGGGAATCAAGGGTAGAAGAATTTTTTGTGAGGGAAGGAGAAATTTTCCATTTTCCTGAAGCCAGTCAACATTACTTACGTAATGTAGGAAATGAAGATTTTGAATGTGTTCTTTTCTTTGCAGAAGGACAAGCTCTCACAGAAGATAAATTGCTAACGATTACGTTACAAAACATTGTTGGTGGGACACCGTTAGGAGTTCTCGGGCCTATTCTCGTTACCGACAGAAATCCGAGCAACACTGATCCCACTGATACCCCTCCTATATATACAGCGGAAAGGGTTTCAAAAGCTCCTGCTCAAACCTATACTTCAGTGGATCAAGGTCCTTATCCTGTTCCGGTTGTTGAGACTTGTAGTGGAACACAACCTGATGCTTCTGATCCTGGTTGTCCCCCTCGTTCTGAGATTACGGGCAGACAACGTTCCGTTTTCTCTATCTATTCTACATTAAAACCCTAGTGCTAGGGTTTTAACATAAGTAGGAGGAATGGGTCTATTCCTCTTACTTCAATCATCTAACTTTAACTCATCACAGAAGGTTGAGACGCGTTAAAGAAAAGTTGTTGAGAAAGAAGAGTTGATTCCTCGGCTTAAGGTGTTAATGGAACAGCCAGAATTTATGAGTGGATTAACTTGTTTTCATTGGTGGCCAAAAACTGATACTTGCATTAACTGATTAAGCGGATTTCATATTAGTTAAAGGTAGCTCAAGTTTATCAAATCGGTATAAAAAAAGCACTGTTTCAAGTAGAAAGTGCTTTTTTGATTGTTTAACTTAATAACTTCGTCTTGTTTTAAAAGCTATTGCTCCGAGTGTTTTCACGAGGACGCGCTTGGTTAACTTTCATAGAACGTCCCATCCATTCTGCACCATCTAAGGTATCAATGGCTTTAGTTTCTTCTGCTTCTGTATTCATTTCCACAAAAGCGAACCCTCTGGGACGACCAGTTTCACGGTCTGTAGGGATATGAATACGCTTGACGCAACCATAATCAGAAAATACTGTGTTAAGGTCTGCATCTGTTACCTCATAAGCGAGGTTTCCTACATAAATTGACATAAAATTTGTCTCTGTTTTTAATGAACTTGTAGAGATTGAAGTGTCGGAGAGAACGGTATAGATACTTAACAGGAAAACCAGTCAATTATATTAACTTGCTCTTTAAGCCGATTCACAATGCTCAAATACAACTATATCATAAAAATACTCACTGCATAATTTTTTAGATATATTTGAGTCATCGACGATAGTTTATTTTGCTATGATATGAGTATCAAGATTATTTTCCCCTCTCTGTTATGTCAACATTTATCGGCAAGCAGGTACGTGAATTTAAGTCTCTACACCAGCTAGTCAAGAGGTTCTGTATGTCAATTTATGTGGGAAATCTATCTGATGGAGTGACAAAAAAAGACCTTGAAAGGGTATTGTCTGAATACGGAAAAGTTAATCGTGTTCAATTATCATTAGAGACAGAAATTCGGGAAATGAGAGCGGTTTTCTTTGTTGAAATGGAAACAGAAGCTGATGAAGAAGCTACTATAAAAGCTTTAAATGGTGCTGAATGGAGAGGAAGTTGCCTCAGAGTTAACAAAGCAGAAGATGGAGAAGAACGAAATTTGTCTGGTCGGGGTGTAACTGGTCACTTTAATTAATCGAATCTCGAGTGATCGCCACTAAAAAAACCCTAGTGCTAGGGTTATCCCATAAGTTGGAGGAATTTATTTCCTCCAACTTATGTCATCTAACCTTAACTCACCACAGAAGGTTGAGGCGCGTTAAAGAAAAGTTGTCGAATTTGTTCAGCAATTTGAGGACTACTTAACTCTAAATCAGCTTTTGACTGATCGGGTTTGGCATGATCCACCAATTTATCAGGAACCCCAAAGCGTTTAACAGGAACCACTACATCATGATCCAGGAATGCTTCAGCTACAGCCGAACCAAAACCACCCATTAAACAGCCTTCCTCTAAAGTAACCACTTTACCAATACGCTGAGCTAAAGGAACAATTAACTCTGTATCGAGGGGTTTAACAAAACGGGCATTAATCACTGTCGCTTCAATACCGTGTTCCTTGAGAATTTCAGCAACTTGTAAAGATTGATTAACCATGGTTCCATAACCAATAAGCAGTACATCATCCCCATTGCGGAGAATTTCCCCTTTACCAATCGGTACAGGTTCCCAACCTTCTTCCATCAAAGGAACACCTACACCACTACCACGGGGATAACGCATGGCAATGGGTCCATCGGTATAGTCAATCCCTGTTACTACCATCCGTTGTAATTCCGCCTCGTCTTTCGGGGCCATAATGGTTAAGTTAGGAATACAACGCAGATAGGCAATGTCATATAATCCTTGGTGAGTGGGTCCATCTGCCCCAACAATACCCGCCCGATCTAAACAGAAGAATACGGGAAGATTTTGGATACAGACATCGTGTAACACCTGATCGTAAGCCCGTTGTAAGAAAGTCGAGTAAATTGCTACTATTGGCCGCATTCCTTCACACGCTAAACCTGCGGATAAAGTCACTGCGTGTTGTTCAGCAATACCTACATCAATATATTGTTTGGGTAATTTAGCTTGTAGTTTATCCAATCCTGTTCCTGTGGCCATGGCTGCGGTGATACCGACGATCTTGGGATCGTTTTGCGCCAGGGTTGTCAGGGTATGGGCGAAAACTTTGGAATAGCTGGGAGGTTTGGGCTTATTGGAGGGAATACCCTTACCTGTGGCTAAATTAAAGGGGCTTTGGGCATGGTAGCCGACTTGATCCTTTTCTGCTAATTCATAGCCTTTTCCTTTCACGGTAGCGACATGAACAAAAACAGGGCCAGACGCTTTATGAGCTTGTTTAAAGGTAGAAATTAATTCTTCTAAGTTATGACCATCAATAGGACCAAAATACTTAAAGCCCAATTCTTCGATCACCGCCCCAACTTTAGGCATGGCTAACCGTTTCATTCCTTCTTTGACCCGTTCCATTTCTGGGGTTAAAGACTCTCCGAAGAAGGGTAAATGTTTAAATTGTTCTTCGATGTTGTCCGAGAGAAACTGCACCGGATCACTGAGACGAACTTTGTTAAGATAGCGAGAAATCGCTCCTACATTGGGAGAAATGGACATTTCATTATCATTTAACACCACCATTAAATTAGTACGGGGCAAATGTCCTGCGTGGTTAATGGCTTCTAAAGCCATCCCACCGGTTAACGCCCCATCTCCAATGATAGAGACAACTTTATAATCCTCTCCTTTAGCATCTCTAGCTAATGCCATCCCTAGTCCAGCAGAAATGCTGGTAGAAGCGTGTCCAGCACCAAAATGGTCAAATTTGCTTTCGCAGCGTTTTAGGTAGCCAGCAATACCATCTTTTTGTCGTAGGGTGTGAAAACGATGATAACGACCCGTTAACATTTTATGGGGATAAGCTTGATGGCCAACATCCCAAATTACTTTATCGCGATCGAGATCAAGGGTTTGATACAGGGCAATAGTTAATTCTACCACTCCTAACCCCGGACCGAGATGACCTCCACTCGCAGCAATAGTCTGTAAATGCTTTTCTCGAATTTGACGAGCAATATCTTCTAGTTGTCGAATGGATGAACCGTGTAGCTGGTTGGGATGAGTAATATCACTTAAATTCATAATGGTTTGCTTTTTACCATCTTGATTTGATTGTCATATCATATTTTGACATCCTTCTCACCCTAAGAGTAGTTTTCATTGGCATAGATTATGAACTTTCTGGCTTTGAGGCAGGAGGCAGGAGTGGAAAGAAGCCTCCTGCCTCGCCCAAAGGGCTGTTAACAACTTCTTTATGATCTTCTGATTAACTAATCTATGAAGATTAAATTTATGAGGTTTGATTTAATTCCTATGGAATTTTTCAAAATGACTTTTTAGGAACTTTTTAAAAGTTATAATCGTTAACTAAAACAGTTGATTTTCAAGAAAATCAGCGTTAAATATGCCGTTAAAAGTAATTGAAAAATTAGGGAGGAAATCAAATGACGGATTATGGTACTTTCGTTGATAAGAACGGTAAGCGTATTGATGGGAGTGGTTATTCTGTTGTAATTATAGACACGGGAATTGATTTAGATCATCCTTTTTTTGGTCCTGATCGTGATAATAATAAAGTTGCAGATAAAATTGTTTATCATTATGATTTTGCTTCTACCTCTTTAGAAAATGTTAGTGATCCCACCAGTAATGATGATAATAATGCTAGTGATCCTGACAAACATGGCAGTCATGTCGCTAGTATTGCAGTTTCAAGCGATTCTACCTATCCAGGAATAGCTCCTGGTGCTAATATTATTGCTCTTAAAGTATTTGATAATAACAATAAAGCTAGTTTTTATGATATTGAACAGGCTTTACAGTGGGTGGTGGATAATCATGATGCCTATAATATTGCTAGTGTCAATATGTCCCTAAGTAATGGACGTAACTATCAAGATCCCTGGTTTTTTGGCAATGTTATTGATGATGAATTACAAGATTTAGTTGATAATGATGTTATTGTGGTTTCTGCTGCGGGTAATACAGGAGAAGATGGCGCTTCTTATCCAGCAGCGAGTGTTAACTCTTTAGCAGTTTCTGCTGTGAATAATAAAGGTGAAATTGCTAATTTTTCTCAACACCATCCCAATTTAACCGATGCTTTTGCTCTGGGTGTGGGTATTAAAGCAGCGAATAATAATGGGGGAACTGCTACCCTCTCAGGAACCAGTATGGCCGCTCCTCAAGTAGCAGGAGCGATCGCGATCGCTCAACAGTTGGCAGTACAAGAGTTGGGAAGGAAATTAAATTTAGGGGAAATTCGACAGTTACTCGCACAAGGGGATAATGTTACCAATGAACCTCAATATGAAGGCAAATTATTAAATATTCAAAAATTAGGGAACGCCATCTTAAATATGGCTTCGTCTAAACAACCCAGCCAAATATCATCAACTAACCTCAACAATACTGTTGAAGAAACACCGATTGATAATGATTTTGTTATTGCTGAAATTGGTAAAATTACCAATATAAACCATCAAACTCAGACCATTTTTCTTGATCATAGCTTTAGTAACCCCGTTATTTTTGCTCAACCTTTATCTCGTAATGGTGGTGATCCTTCAACCATTAGAATAACTGATATTAAAAGCGATCGCTTCTCAGTTCAAGTCCAAGAAACTACTTTAATTAATGGTAATTCCCATAGCGGCTATCATACAACAGAAAGCTTTAGTTTTTTAGTAGTTGAATCAGGAATTTGGGAATTTTCAGACGGTACTATTATCGAGGTTGGCAATATTAACACAGATAAAATAACCACCTCGACTTGGGAAGGTATTAACTTTAAGCATAACTTTACGAATACCCCTGTTGTTTTAACTCAAGTCCAAACCGATAACGATCCAACTTTTGTAAGAACTCGTCAGAAGAATATAACTAAGAATGGATTTAATGTTGCTTTAGAAGAGGAAGACGCATTTAAGTCTAGTGGACATGGTTCAGAAACTATCGCTTGGTTAGCCATTTCTCCCGGTCAAGGAACTTGGGACGGTAATAAGTTTTTAGCCGGAAATACGGGCGATCAAGTAACCCATAATTGGCATACCATTGATTTTGGCAATAATTTCAATAATAATCCTAAATTTTTGGGTAATATTGCTACTTACGATGGATCAGATTCTTCAGGATTAAGATATCAAAAATTGACCGATGGTAGCGTTCAAGTTATGATTGAAGAGGATACCAGTAACGATAGTGAAATCAATCACACCACCGAAAATATCAATTTCCTAGCTATCGAAGCAACGGGAAACTTAAGAGGAGCAACGGTTGATTCTTTAACAGGATTAAGTAATTCTCAACTAGCAAGTGTTAACCCAGAGATTTTTATTTTAGGTAATAATATTGAATCATTTTATGATAATTATGGACAACAAGATTATTTAGAAATATCTAATTTTGATCTGACTCAGGATACCATTCAATTACACGGTACAGCCAATAGTTATTACCTTGGCTCTTCTCCTTTTTCAGCTAATGATCAAGCTATCTTTTTAGAGGTTGTCGGTATGGAAGATGAATTAATTGGTATTGTAAAAAATACCAACAACTTGGATTTAAACAGTAACAATTTTGTTTTTGTTTGATGATAAAATTTCGATTAGTTATCATTGTAATTTTAACAGTTTATTGGATATTGCTGGGATTTCATACTCCCACTTCATCCTATAATTCTCTGTCAGGAAATGTTAGTATTGTCTTAGAAAAAGCACTTTGGACAAACTCCAATAAAAAACTTGCGTATCAAGATATTACCCTTGACTTAATCTGTGAAAATAATCATTGTCATTCTGAGATTTGGGGGTTTGCTCCTGAATTTAATCAAGCAGAACATCACGGAACTGTTACTATCAATCAATCTCATAATCAATGGATTTTACAAGTTAATTTAACCATTAACCCCGATCCTTGGTTATCTTGGTCAGGAAAAGCTAATTATCAAATTGAACTAACCCCGAAAAATAGTGATCTTTTAGTGGGGAAATATCAAGGAAATTTTAATAATAAATTATTAGATGGAAACGCTTCAGCGATAATTAAACCCCTATATCCTCAACCCTTATCTTATCATAAAACAATCCAAACTCAAGAACATCCTCGTCTCCTTTTTCGAGAGGAAATGACTCCAGAGATACAAAAAAAAGCCAAGACAAGAATTGGTCACAAAATAGTTAATAAATTAAAAGAAAAACTCAATCGACCTGTTGTTTATGATGGTTATGTTCCCAATGCAGGATATCACGCAGCAGGACAATGTTTTCTAGCATTAATTGAAGAAAACCCTAATCAAGCTGATGATGCTTGGACAGTGGTAAAAACAGCGATCAATACCTCTTATCGTCGATTGTTTGAACTGTCTCCAGTAGTGGCAGGGGTCGCGATCGCTTATGATTTATGTTATTCTTATTGGGAAGATAATAATCGCATCCTTGTATCTAATTGGCTTGCTGAGCAAACTCAATTATTGATTGACGGAACCCCAGATAAAGGATGGAACCCCACAGCTTGGAGTAATTGGAACGCTAGAGCAAGAGGAGCAGCAGGATTAGCAGCATTAGCGATTCTCAACGAGCCAGAAGGGTCTTTTTCCCCAGAAATCGATGTAGAACACCTTTCAACCATTGCAGAACGGAATATTATTCGATATTTAGAAACGGCGATCGGAGATGGGGGTTTTGGTACTGAGGGAGATCACTACACCACTGAGCCTTTTATCTTAACCTTGTTTCCTTTTTTCACAGGTTACTATCATGTTAAGGGAAAAAACTTTGTTACTGAAGCGTCTCATCTTGCTCAATTATTACCCAATTATTTAATGCGAATTGTTCCTAGAAATAATGATTATTTAATTCCTAGTTATGGAAGACATCGATATTATCCAGGGGGATCATTATTTGCCATGGGAATAGGTTCAGTTCCTCTCAATTTTTTACCTGGAATAATGTGGGTATTTGATAATTATTGGGGTGATAATGGGGATAAAAGTTTTGGCATAAAAAATAGTTTGGATGCAGTTTTCTTATTAATTAATTACCCTGAAAAATCATTAATTAATAATCCTTCAATAATTTTTGATAAAGTTTTAGTAGATGAGAAAAAAGGGTTTTATGTATTTCGTAATCAGTGGAAAGATACAAAAGATTTTGTAGCTAGTATTTATGGAAAACGAGAATATTTAGACAAGTCTTGGTCTTTTCCAGATGCGGGAAGTTTTCGCATTTGGGGGTTAGGAGACAATTGGGCGATCGCAGGAAAAAGTGAAAACAAAGCGGAGAATGAAAATGTTATTATTCAGGAAAATACTAATCAATTAACGATGGAACCTATTCATTTTGAATCTCAAAAAGATGGTTCAGGAATTGTTAGTTTAAAGTCTGAAAATTGGTTAAGATCTTTTGCTGTTGATTACTCCAATGTTTCAGGGGTTCCTGGTTTATTTGTTGTTTTTGATCAATTTGATGATCCTAAAACTAATCATACTTGGGTGATGAATACTCAAGGTAAGGTAACCATTGATAAAAATACATTTATTATTCAAGGAAACAAAAATCTGACGATGAAAGGAACTTTTATTACATCTCAGATGATTAACTTAAACTATGATGATAATCATCAAAGAATTGTGGCAACAGGAAAAGGTGACTTTTTTGTTGTTATGACAGTGCAAAACCATACAATTCCTGACTTGAAAATTATTAATCACCACTCATATCCTCAAGTCATGATTGGAAATAGAGTGATTAGTTTTAAAAACAAACATATTTATTTTACTATTAATTAATTCGTATTTCTATTAATTAACTGAATTATAGTTTTACCAGGTTGACCAAAGTTTAGTATGATATGAATAAAGATAGCTCAAACCAATAAGAGGAAGGATTGTGTGAGTCAAAAAACCATTGGAATGCTAAGCAGTTATTCAGGATTACAAAATAAACGAGATTGGTTATGGAAACAAACCCCTCAACCCTTTGGAGTCTGGAATAATATTCAAATGTTAGCTAATGATCCTAACCCTGATTTCTTATTATTATATCAATTTGATTTTCCCTTACCACCTCCCCCTAAACCTTGGTGGAAACGTTGGCGAAAATCTCAAGTTTCACCCCTTAATATTCCTTCGTTACTCAGAGGGGTTCCTAAAGAACGGATTATTTATTTATTAAGAGAACCCCCCCTAGAAGAAATTGCTAACAGAAACCGCGCTAATTATAATGATGCTAGTAACTATTGTGGATACGTTTCTGGACCAGATAATTTTGCACCTCACCCCAATTATATGCCAGCAATCTGGTATATTAATCATGAGTTTGATGTCTTAGATAAGGGTAATATTCCTGAAAAAGTTAAACGGTGTAGTTGGATCACATCAGGAATTAATCGTACAGAAAATCATCGCCGTCGTCTCGCTTTTTTGCAGCTATTAAGGGATAATAATCTTGACTTCGATCTCTATGGTAGAAATTTACCTGAGTCATCTAAAAGTCAAGGCATATTAGAAAATAAATGGCATGGTATGGCTCCTTACTATTATAATTTGTCCATCGAAAATTATGCTGATAATGAATGGTATGTTAGCGAAAAATTATGGGATGCTTTGTTATGCTGGTGTTTACCCATTTATTATGGGGGAAGTGCAGCGGATAAATTATTACCTCCAGGAAGTTTTTTAAGATTACCCAGTCTGGATGAAAAAGGTCTAGAATATATTAGGGAAGTAACCGCTAGTTTGGATGCTTGGCATGAAGCAAAAAGTGCGATCGCAGAAGCAAGACGAATCATTCTCCATGAACTGAATTTAATGAATTGGTTATCAGATTTTGTTGTCAAATTTTGAATATTTTTAAGATTATTGAATATGGATGGAATTTGCACTTTAGCCAATGATTACGTTTTTGATCAAGTTGTCGCTTTACTGAACAGTATTGAAGCAATTTATGGTCAACAAATGCCTGTTTGTATTTATCCCTATGATGATAATACAGAAAAATTATCAGCGGAAATTGCTTCTCGTCCCCAGGTAACATTGTACAATGATTCTATTTCTATAAAACGATGGGATAGCTTCGCTAAAGCGGTTTGGGATAGCCATCCTACAGCGCGTCAAACCTGGGAAAAAGTAGGAAGCAAGGGTTATCATCGGTTTGGAACCCATCGCCGTTATTGTGCGTTTGATGGACCGTTTGATCGCTTTATTTATATGGATGCTGATACTATTTTGATGAGTTGTTTAGACTCTATTTTTGCACAATTAGAGCATAATGATTGCATTGTTTATGACTTTCAGTATAAAGATTTAACCCACGTTTATGACGTGAACTCAAAAAAGTTAATAGAAGTTTTTTCGGAAGAACGATTAAATAAAGAAATTTTTTGCTCAGGATTTTATGGTTCAAAAAAAGACCTGTTCTCTGAAGAAAAAAGAAAAGAATTAATTAACTACTTACAAAATGGAGAAGCAGAAATATTATATTGTATGGCACCGGATCAAACTATTGTTAACTATATGATGATGCGTAGTGGTTGTTCTATTTATAATTTAGCTTTAAACTTACCTCAAGAACAAAAAACAGGATGTTGTGTCACATCACCTCATTTTGAAAACAAAGATAACATTCTTTATGATAAAGGAAATCGATTAACTTATATTCATTATATTGGTATCTCATCACAGATTTTTAGAAAAGTGTGTGAAGGAGAAAATATTGATTTTCCCTATCGAGATATTTTCTTATATTATCGTTATTATCATCACCCAGAAAAATTACCTAAATTTAACCAAAAACCTGTATATTATCAACAACAACCTAATATTATAGAGAAAATTCTCAAAAAATTAGGATTAAATCAGTAGAGGAGAAAACAATGACCCGTGGAATTTATATTACCGCTAATGATAAAGTCATTGAACAAGCGATCGCCCTGTTAAAAAGTATCCGATTTTATGATAAAAATACTCCCGTTATCCTCATTCCTTACGACGATAATTATCAAGTGATTGCTCAAAAATTAAATGAAGATTTTGGGGTCACAGTCTATCCTGATTTAGACTTTATTGAAAGATTATCTATTAAATTACAAAGTATTTTTGGAGAAGATTTTTTTGCCCGTCCTAATCAATTTCGTAAACAAGCTTGTTGGTTTGGTAAATTTGATGAATTTCTTTATATTGACACGGATATTGTAGTCTTTAAAAAAATAGTTGATGATTTAGACTATTTTAGTGATTATGATTTTATTTGTTATGATTATCAACATAAAGCAGGGATTCGTAATGTTTTTTCTCAAAAAGTAATCGAAGACCAAGTCTTTAGTAAAAGTGAATTAAAAGATATGTTTAATGGGGGATTTTGGGCATCTAAAAAAGGGTTGATGTCTGAAGAAAAAATTTATAAAGTATTTGAAGAATGTGCAGAAAACATCAACTATTTTGACTTCACTTACAAAACCTCCGATCAACCCATTATTAATTATATGATTTTAAAAAATATTGAAAAACGGTTTAATTTAGCCCACAAACCCGATCAATATCCTGGAAATTGGGCAGGAACCAGTCATTTTAAACAAGAGGGTTATCAATTAATTGATCCTACCAATAATCAACCCCTTCATTATTTACATTGGGCAGGCATTAAAATTCAACCAGGGTGTCCTTATTGGGATATTTGGAAACACTATCGTTATCTTGGAGAAACTGCACCCGATGATGCAGAATTGCTCAAATCAGACACAGGAATTAAGACACAATTATGGCAACAAGTCAAGAAGATTTTAAAAAGAAAATAATCTATAATTGAATAGATAATATTTTTTTGTTGTAGCAGATCATTTAATCATGGCCAGAGACTTACGGGGATTTATTAAACAACTAGAAGAACGAGGACAACTGCGACGAATCAGCAGCTTAGTCGATCCTGATTTAGAAATAGCAGAAATATCAAATCGGATGCTACAAGCAGGAGGGCCAGGGTTACTATTTGAAAATGTTAAAGGGGCGAAATTTCCTGTTGCCGTTAACTTAATGGGAACCGTTGAAAGAACCTGTTGGGCCATGAATATGGAACACCCCCAAGAATTAGAAACCTTGGGAAAAAAACTCGCTATGTTACAACAACCAAAACCCCCAAAAAAAATCTCTCAAGCTATTGATTTTGGGAAAGTTTTATTTGATGTCGTTAAAGCCAAACCCGGTAAAAGTTTCCTTCCTCCCTGTCAACAAGTGGTCATTGAAGGAGACAATGTTGATCTTAATACGTTACCTCTGATTCGTCCTTATCCCAAAGATGCAGGAAAAATTATCACCTTAGGACTGGTGATAACCAAAGACTGTGAAACTGGAACCCCCAACGTCGGTGTGTATCGCCTTCAGTTGCAATCAAAAAACACCATGAGTGTTCACTGGTTATCCGTTAGAGGAGGTGCCAGACACCTAAGAAAAGCAGCAGAAAACGGCAAAAAACTAGAAATTGCCATCGCTTTAGGGGTTGATCCTCTAATTATTATGGCGGCAGCCACTCCCATTCCCGTAGACCTATCTGAATGGCTGTTTGCGGGGTTGTACGGCGGTTCAGGAGTCTCCTTAACCAAGTGTAAAACCCTAGATCTAGAAGTCCCCGCAGACGCAGAATTTATCTTAGAAGGAACCATTACCCCCGGAGAAGAGGTTCCCGACGGACCGTTTGGGGATCACATGGGCTATTATGGCGGAGTGGAAGACTCTCCCTTGATTCGCTTCCATTGCATGACCCATCGTAACGATCCTATTTATTTAACCACGTTTAGTGGTCGTCCTCCCAAAGAAGAAGCCATGATGGCGATCGCTTTAAATCGTATTTACACTCCCATTTTAAGACAGCAAGTTTCAGAAATTACGGACTTTTTCCTACCAATGGAAGCCTTAAGTTACAAAGCTGCTGTTATTTCCATTGATAAAGCCTATCCAGGGCAAGCTAGACGGGCAGCCTTAGCCTTTTGGAGTGCCTTACCTCAATTCACTTATACCAAATTTGTTATCGTAGTCGATAAAGAAATTAATATTCGTGACCCCAGACAAGTTGTTTGGGCTATTAGTTCTAAAGTTGATCCGTCAAGGGATGTGTTTATCTTATCTGAAACCCCCTTTGATACCCTTGACTTTGCTAGTGAAAAAATTGGCTTAGGGGGAAGAATGGGAATCGATGCAACCACTAAGATGTATCCCGAAACCGATCACGAATGGGGAGAAACGTTAGAGTCTGACCCCGATGTTGCTGCGATGGTGGATCGTCGTTGGGTTGAATATGGTTTAGGAGATATTGTCTTAACCGAAGTTAATGCCAATTTATTTGGTTATGATATTTCTTAACCCACATTTCGCACTTTTGTAGGAGTTAGGAGTCTCCGAGTCAGGAGTCTCCGAGTCAGAATATTTTGACTAACGTTTTTTTCTCATGATCTCCTCTTTCCCCAATATAGAAGAGCTAAACTAATAAAAACTGTTGCCTACCCTCACCAAAAGACTTTTTCAGCAAACCCTAAATATCGTTGATTTCTCAATAACTTTGTACATTACGCTTCCAAAAATTTAGCCAGTCGTACATTGGAAATCCAGCCAGTTAAGGGTTCTTCTACACTCCCTTCTCTAGTTACAAATATATCTTGGCAAGAAGGTACGCTCTCCATTTTTAGTTTTGCCTCGGCAATACTTATTTGTTCAGAGACGATTACAAAGCCTTTGTTTGCCCCGAAACTAAACCCTTGTGACTTTTGCTCGGCAATAAAATTTTCTAAAGTATCCTCTTTCTTCCCTCCTGAAACAAGGTAGTGATCGAGTTTACTTTGATGAATCATATACTTTGGTTTTCCATCAAATTCCAATATAGGTAAACGACTGACAAGCCCACTAAATCTATCAAGTAATACGGAAAGTTGGATATCTTGATCTCCTTGCCCTTGTGGCATTCTGAAATAGTTCAGATCAGACAAACGCCTCATAATCGATGTAACCGAGGCTTTTGAACGTTGCTGAGGTGTAAGCTTTTGAACAAGTTCTCGAACTTGCTGGTTTGCCGATTCAAAGTTTTCGCGGCCAAAATAGAATGCCAGGATAGTCCCAACCCATGAAGAATAAACTGGTAAGACTATATTAAAGATATCTTTAGATTCTGTCGGGTTTTGAATGATGGTGTATATAGCTAACCCAGTAATGGCAAACGTCGAAATAATCAGAACTCCAAGGGCGATAGTATGTCTATTCATTTCCTTATTATTCACTATTAGAAAATCTTGTGTGAAACTATTAAAAGTTCACTCTTTATCCACAAGCTTATCAGTTTTCACCGATCAAATTCGATCATTATTGTACAAAGGAATTAATAACCGATTGAAAGTTTTAAAACGTTGCTGTTTTGGGTTGAGAAATATAAATAACTTTAAGAATAGAGCTTTATTGTTTTGGCATCTAACTGATAGTTTAGCCTAGTATATACTGTAGAACCATTATCCAGCGCGATTTTTCCTGGTAACTGAAGTATAATTTTATTATTTACTCTAATTACTTAATGATCGTCTTCAGGAAACACTGAATAGTATAAATGTTCGTTATTATTCTTTAGTTGATAAGCTTGGTACTGTTCTGGATGATCCTCTATCTGATTCTCTTAATTCATAATTGTTATGAGTTTGTATTAAGAGTTTACTGGGGATTTTTTCTAGTCTCCCCACACTCCCCACACTCCCTATCACCCCGTCACCCTCTCCCCCCTTTTTCCACACTCCCTACACCCCATTACTCAAGTAGTATTTAACTTGATTGTTCAACCATTCAGAGAATAAATTGTCTAAAATTTGATAACGTTTTTTTTCATTTAATTCTGGTTCAATAATGGTTTCAACTAAAATTAAGTGAACCCCTTGGGATGTTAGAATCGGTTTTAATAATTGAGGTGGGTTTGCAGCGAATACAGCAGCAGAAATTTCAGGTTTTAAGGACTGACGTTTAATAGGTCCTAAATAACCGCCTTTACGTCTTAATTCTTCATTTTGTATGTATTGATGTGCCACATCCCAGAAACTCATTTCTTCTTCATCAATGGCATAATATAATTCCATTCCTAAGTCTTCATCATCTAAGATTATTTCATAAATTATTGCTTCGGTATAATCTAACTGATTTTGATAAAAATAAGGTCCTATTTTATCAGAAAAAAGATGGTTAGCTAACTTTCTTGACAAAATAGTGAAACATAACATCTCTTCAAAATCATCCAGAGAAAGGCGATTTTTTTCTAACCATTGATGGGTATCATTTGCACTGTGAAGCTCATTAACTAACCGAAATTGATCTGCTTCTGTTTGTAACTCTTCGGTTTCTATTATGATGTCTAATTTTTCTCCTTCTTTAGTGATAATTCTATGCTTAATAATTTCGTCGATTATTTCTGGAACTTTACCAGATAATTTAATTTGTTTGAGAATATCTTGATCAGCAATATTAATCCCTGATGGCATAATTAAATTTTTCCCTTAAAATCTTCATGATTAATAGTATCTCTCTTTTGTTAGAGTAGGTAAAATAAAATGAAGAAAAAAACTTAAAACTGAAACAGACAGTATAATTAAGTCTTCTCACGGCCAAAATTTAGTAATGAGTAGGGAGATTTTGCAGTTCCAACGGTGTTTAATGGAAATTTTCAGGACTTTCATCAAATTCTGGCCATAATAACCGCAAAGCCATCATAGCAAAACCAATAGCTGCCATTGCTTTTAATACTTTAGTAGGTAAAAATTGAGCAATGGTTCCGCCAGCAATCACTCCCAAGAAACTAGCTAAAATTAAGGCGGTAATTGAGCCAAAAAACACCGCACGAGGTGACTTAGAACTGCCTCCTAAAGCAATAGCTGCAAGTTGACTTTTGTCTCCAATTTCTGCTAAAAAAACAGTAATAAAACTTAATCCAAATAATTGCCAATCCATCAGTAATTTACCTTAACTACTTAATACATCACCTACCAGTAAACCTGTAATTATTAATAACAACAAAGCTACGGCTATATCTAAGGTTTTTGGAGATAAACGACGGGCTAACCAATAACCAATTAATACCCCCAATAAACTGGTGGCAATTAAAGCCATTGCTGCACCAGCAAACACCACCCAAGGAGACTGAGATTGTGCGGTAATTAATAGGGTTGCCAGTTGAGTTTTATCCCCCATTTCTGCTAAAAATATGGTTAAAAAAGTTGAACTAAAAACTGTCCAAAAACTCCATGATTTTTCATTCTTTAAATTGGTTTTAGAGTAAGCATTTTCTTGGTTTGTTGTTTCTTGTGTTTCAGAAGCTGTCATGATTAAATTGTATCTAATTTGAATGATTCATTATTTACTATCTTGATAAGCCATACCATTCGCTTCTGCATAACGTTCCATAAAACGCATAAATCGCTCCCAATGCTCATCTTTCTCAATATCAAATCCACATCTAACTTCTTTTAATTCATCCCCTTCATCTCCTCCCCAAATAATTTTTAAAGAAGAGGGTGTAACGCTAATTTCTCCTTCTGAATCAATTAACCGTAAATCTCCATAGGTTTGCGTTGTATAACTTCTAAATCTTTCTAAAGATTTTAAATTTTCAAAAATCATCAGGACATTACGAATGCCTGTTTGCTTACTCCGTCGTAAACTCACATTACTTAATTCTTCAGAAATACCAACAAAAAATTCAATGGAAGGGGTAACATCACTCATAATTAATATTTTTGATAATTTTTTAACACTATAGATTAAAATTAAGGAAGAAATTGAAAAATTGAACTCAATTTCCTCCTAATGGTTATGACTTATTCAGCTTCCCCTCCTTGAATTTTGAGAATGAGAAAGCCCCAAGCTAAACCAAAAAGAACTAAAACCATTAAAATTACAGCCCCATTAAACATCATACTTTCAGCAGTCATTTTTGTTCTCCTAATTGAAT
>JASJDW010000058.1 GCA_030064955.1 Crocosphaera sp. | reverse complement strand
TTACCGAAAATTTGGGTTTAAAGCCCCGTCCTTTTAGGACGGCTTTTCTAGAGTTTTAATGTAATCTCTAAGAACTTCGGACATGGGGACTTGCTTGGATGCTGCATAGGATTTAAGGATTTCAAACTCAATCTCAGACAGTAAAAGTTGTAGTCGTTTTGTTCTTGCCATAGTCTCTAAATATATGTATAATTAGAGTATAGCGGATAGGGTAAGCAACCGCTTTAAAAACCCAGTCGCCTAATGGCAACGCACCTTGAAAACTCAGGCTATGGGGTTCTGTACAGAAAAGCGCACTCATTGCGGTCTTGGGGGTTTCCCCCATGAGCAACTTTTGTAAGAAGCTTGTACAGGTAAAAGCCTTAAGCTTTTCTGTACCAGACAAACCATTTTTTCGGTTTTGAACTGTATCGTAGGGCATACGAGAACAGACCTCTGAAATGAGGTGAACGTCTGAGGAGAGACTCGCCTCTGGGTTAAAGACTGAGAAGACTTTAATGTAAGCGAACTCGTTGAATCAGAAATCTAAAGCAGTGATGCTTAGAGAATCCACGCACTTATAGGGCGTGGAGTATGTCAATTGATGATTTCTGGGTAAGCATTCAGCTATCAGCCGTCAGCCATCAGCTTAAAACTAACGAGAGACCCCGGCGAGGTTCCCTCGCCTTGGGAACGCTCGGTAACGCAGAGAGAGGAGGATTTGATATTGAGAAACTTGTTTAGAATTGAAAGTGTGGGGGTTCAGCTAGTGAAAGCCAAAAACTATGAATCCCTAGCATCGAAAGTGACCGATTTCATCTCTTAGCTGAACGCCGAATGCTGACGGCTGAATGCTTACATTTCTGGCAGCTATTTAAGGAATTTTTGTCATGTTTTAATGATTGTTCAAAAATTAACCAGGGGAACTCGATAGGTTGGTCTTTGCACATCCCCTAAATTGTTATCATGGTCTTGTAAAACTTCATTTAGAGCCTCAGTTTTAACCTCAAGAGAATTTTTATCAGGTTCTAAGGAAGGAATTTCAATATTGGGAGGATAGTCTCCTCCAACAGCAAAACTGTCCACCCTGTTTCTTGATTCTGTTCCCTCCAAATCTTGTAAGGTTCCTGTATAGGTTTCTAAGGGTTTAGGATCGGTAATAATTTCGGTTTGTGCATCAACAGAAGGAATACAAATGATGGTATTGACACCCAAAGTTAAAACCCCGATGGCAATTTGAGAAAACTGTGCTAAAGTATTAAACATATTCATAATTTTCTTCCTGAGTATTGGTAGAAATCTTCAAAAATACTACTTCTGTAGCCCAGTTAAAATGGAGCTAAGAGTAAGAGTTAACTATTAAGTTCAATAAAGAACAATATGAGTATTTCCTACTCACAAGTCTTTATCTCGAAGGAAATATTATTCCCTAAGCATTCCTGAAAAAGTTAAGCAACAAAACCAAGTTGAACGGTAGAACAATGCAAACTACTACACTTTTTGTTCTCTTAACTCTCATTAACCCTATTATGTCTAAGGGTTAAACTGAATAAGATAAAAATAAACAAAAATTTTATTTGTTTGTGTTAGTCAAGATCAGTAGGTGGAAACGTTTGATGAGATAAGATTAGTTAGACTTGAGGATTCCCGTAACTAATGTACTCTGAACGTTTCCACAAGCATAAATTAACTGGTTGCTTCAGCGGGTTGTTGACTGGCCTTGATGGTTCTACGGGAAGAAGAACGAGTGGTTTCTGTTGCTTCGAGGGGAGTAAACTCAATATGGTTGAGTAAAGTAGTAACAAAAGCGAACAGTAGGAAGGGTAAAGACAATACTAACACCAATCCCACCACAGCAAGGGCGTAAATTTGACGAGTGCTACTCCATAACCCTAGCGCAGTGGCCAAACTTAGGAAAATAACGATTAACCAAACAATAATTTGACCGTAAACATCACCGAAGGTTAAGGTACAAACCATACGGTATTTTTGTGATTCTTTGTCCATTATAAAAATTTCCACAATTAGCTGCTTCTGATGTTCTACGTTAATAACAATGAGGAGCAAAAGGACAATATTTAAAGATTTTTATAAAGTGTCGCAATATCACTTTACAATTCAACTTTCCTCTGTCAACAATTCTTAACAAATAGAGGTCAATCGTCCCCTCAATTATGATGAAAATCAGGATATTTATGGGGAATTCGTCAAGCTCATAATAGGCTAGAAAGCAGAGTAATCATGATGATGTCATATTTAGTAGGAGGTTGTTTCTGATATGTCAGGAGACTCACGTATCGAAAATCGGGATTACACCCTGATGATCGACAAAAGCAGTAGTATGGCTACTTCTGATGGTCCTGATGGCAAAACCCGTTGGCAAGTTGCCCAGGAGTCAACCTTAGCGTTAGCAAAGAAGTGCGAAGAGATTGATCCTGATGGGATTACAGTCTATGTATTTTCAGGTCCTTTTAGACGCTACGATAACGTCACATCCGATAAAGTCACAAAAGTTTATGAAGAAAATGAACCGATGGGACAAACGGACTTAGCTGCAGTGTTAGAAGATGGACTAAACAACTATTTTGAACGCAAAGCAGCCGGTACGGCACAAACCAACGGTGAAACCTTTCTCATTATTACGGATGGAGAACCCACCGATCGCAAGGCAGTGATCAGCCTTATTATGGATGCGTCTCAAAAAGTTGACCGAGAAGATGAGTTAGGAATTTCCTTTATCCAAGTAGGAACTGATAAAGAGGCAACTCGTTTTTTTAAGGCTTTAGATGATGATCTTGAAGGGGCTGGAGCTAAGTTTGATATTGTTGATACTGTCACCGTTGATGATATGAAAGGGATGTCCTTAACCGATGTGTTGTTAAACGCTCTTATCGACTAAACTTTAATGAATTTTGAGCCTCTAGTTGTTAGAGGCTTGATTGACACTCCCGCGCCGTAAAACGGCGAGTAGACTTTAAAAGGAGATAACCAACTATGTTAGCCATTGCTATGTTGGCCATTGCTCGAACCACAACTCCCAGAACCGTTTACTCAAATCCTAGTGTCATGGGATGGGCGATGCCAATTGCCCCTACTCTCTCACCCCAAAAAGGGTCTGAGTCTACTTTTTCACTATGTTAATTGCTTCACTCACTCGAATGCCTTTACTTTTGAGGGCTATGTTCAGAGTGCAATAGCACCAAACCAACCATTTCGGTTGATTGTCTTTTAACCGAGTGTCCCACCACTGGGAGTTTCACCTGCCATTTGAGGTCTTAGTGGCTACCTCAAATTCTAAATCTAAAGCCACAAAAATGTCAAGTCGTCTTAAAAAAGACGGGGTTTCAAACCCAAATTTTCGATGAACTCAGAAGTTAGATTGATAGTTGGGTACTCTTGCTAAAAGGTAAAGAAAATGTTAGCCTAGAAAGGCTATGGGAAATGACAATAAAACTATCAAAATCATTAGTGATAATCGTAAAGCTCGCTTCCTCTACGAAATTTTAGAGACCTATGAGGCGGGAATTGAACTGGTAGGAACGGAAGTTAAGTCCATTCGTGCCGGAAAGGTTAACTTAGCGGATGGTTATGCCTTCATCAAAGACGGTGAGGCTTGGTTAACAAATGTTCATATCTCTCCCTACCAAGGCAGTAGTCAATATTTTAACCATGAACCGAAGCGTACTCGTAAATTGCTGCTTCATCGCAAAGAGATTAATCAATTGATCGGGAAAATTGAACAAAAAGGCTTGACGTTAGTGCCTCTCAAACTCTATTTTAAAGGAAGTTGGGTCAAGGTAAGTATTGGCTTAGGAAAAGGAAAGAAACTTCACGATAAACGGGAAACAGTCAAACGTCGTCAAGATCAAAGAGAAATGTCACGGGCAATGAAGCGTTACTGATGTATTAAAGAACATCAGTTATACGAGGGTAGGATGGGAGTCGGTGGAAAATGATCGGGTTATCTTCTAATTTTTCCCCACCCCCCACACCCTACACCCTATCTTGACTTGATGCTGGTTGTCACCCCGTGATACAAGAAGAGTCCATGAAGACAATAAAAAGCTAGCTATAACAAAGTTAGGTAATAAGAATGGGTTATTTTCTCATTAGGTCATAAGGTTAAGCTTAAGGATTATTTGGCTAACCAATTTAACAAGTCCGCCTCATTTTCAAAGTCCAGCAAAGCTTCTCCTAAGTCTTCTAACTGCTCAACAGGGAGTTGACGGATTTGCTCAGAAACCGCTTCAGAAACTTGTCCGAAACGGCGATGAAGAAGGCGTAATACTAAGTTAGCCTCTCCTTGCTGTTTTCCTCGATCAATTCCTTGTTCAATTCCTTGTTCGATTCCTTCAGAGAACCCCTCTTCTCTAGCGGATGCTGTGATTTCCTGGTAAATGACAGATTCCTTCATAATCTCTTCCCTCAATATCCTCTGAATCAATCTCTTATTCAATATTAAACCAGCGAGAATGGCAGTGGATGCTGCTAAATTACTTTGGTCTGTTTGGTTGCTGATATTATCAATACGGTTGGCTACATCCCTCAGCACAGTTTCATTATCCCCACCTTTTCCCAACACAGCAAATGGCCAGACTCCAGGTGCTGTGAGTAACTCAGTGTATTCTACTTCCCAAAGTCGAATCACGTTAAATTGATGTCGTGTTTGTGGGAGTTCAAAGACTGTTTGTTGTGCTAATTCTGAGTTGGATTTTCTCAAATAAATGACCACTTGGTGCATTTGTTTGTTGGGATAACGGCGATGAACTCTGAGGCGATAGTCGAGCATTCTAAAGGGGATATCTTCTTTGGGTTCGGTTTGAAACTCAATATGTAGTACCAAGTCCTCTGATTGCAAAAAGATTAAACTATCGGCTCTAATGGGTTCTAGGGAGAGTTCTGAGGGTTTGAGTTCTGTTAAGTCAATGGGTTTTCCTAATAGCCATGTGGCCATATCCTGTGCAAAGGTTGCAGCAATAAACTTGCAGGTGGAGTCAAACATTTATTAATAATTTTCTCCAATTAAAGTAAAAGCTCCCCAAATTCTTATTTCTTCAGGATCTCGTTCTTTTGCTGTTAATAAAGCTTGACGTAACGCTTGCGCTTTACTCATTTTATGTTCATAAAGATTGCGGTAAAAATTAGTCATAATCTCGACTGTTTCATCATCTCCAACTTTCCAAAGAGAGACTAAAACACTGGGAACTCCTGCGGCCAAAATAGAACGAGATAACCCAATCACTCCATCTCCTGTAATGTCCCCTCTTCCTGTATCACAAGCACTTAACACTACTAATTCTGCTTTTAAAGGGGTTGTTCCTGGAAGTCCATACTTTTCCATAATTTCATCGGTAGTCAACCATCCATCGTTATTTTCATCGCGAGCAAAGGCTAAAATTCCAGGGGAACCAATACCATTAATTTCATCTAATAAACCGTGAGTTGCAAAGTGAATAATTTGAGCATTGGACATTTTTTCAACTACTTTGGTTTCTGTAGCTGAAGAACCTTTTAATGGTTGAAAATCATTAAATAAATTTAACGATTGAAATAGTTTAGCGAGTTCATTAACTTCATTTTCTGCACCAGATAAAGGAGATAAAGGCTTTCTTTCAGAACCCACGGGATCTTTGGGCATAGTCGGGTTTCCTACCATAAGAATTTCTTTGCTTTTATTTTCTCTTTGAATTCGTTGAGCATTTTGGTGGGTAAATAATAGGGATTGAATGGAAGGTGCAGTGATTAATGTATGTTTATCAATTAAATATTTCCCTTCTTCATCTTGTAGGGCAGCAAAAGGTAGTTGAAAAAGGATTTCATCGGGTATAATAATAACAGTTTCTTCTTCTTTTTCAGGTAAAAATTCTTGAATAGGTTCGATTAAAATAGTATGAAGTTGATGAAGATTTTGGGTTAAATCTCCTTCATCTAAAGATTTATCCATTGAAGTTGTTGTTTCTGAACTTCCACGTCCCCTAACCCCAATATCTGTCTCCCGTGCTTCTGGAATTAAGGTTTTTAAAGAAATATTTTTTTCAGTTAAATCGACTTGTTCAAAGAAAATTTCTCCTGTTGGTTTAACCACCCAAATATAAAGCTTTCCAGAAGTTCCCCTACGTTTGCCGTCATGGATAATATCATCTCTGGGAATAATCGTATATTCGACTAAAGTAGCATTTTGCTTTTGAGCAATTTGTTTAATATTTTCAATTTTTATAGTTTCACTCAAACTATTTTCTATATTATTATCAACTGATAACCGTTGAAATTGTAAATTAATAAAAGCTCGGTTTCTTCCATTTTCAGAATCTTCTAGAGCTTTTTCTATTTTATTTTGAGCAATTAATACTTGTTGTAGTAAATTGTAGGTGTACAGTCGAGTATCAAACATTGATATCCTATAAGTATCAGCATCGCCGAGTTGGTCTCGTATTCTTTCTAAAATTTCAATGGAATCACGAAGTTTTTCTTCTGCAACTTGTAACTTCCCTACTGTCAAGAAAGTATGGGCTAAATTATTCAAAAATTCAGCTTCAAATAGTGGTTCATCAATCTCTTTTGCTATCTTCAAAGCTTTTTGATAGTATTGAATAGCTTCTTCATAATTTTTATTGTGATCGGCTAGCATTCCGAGACTTCCTAAAGCTCGGCTTTTGATGATATCAACATTTCCAATATTTTTTGTTTGAGCAATCTCAAGACTTTTAGAATAGTATTGTTTTGCTTCTTCATAATTCTTTTTTGCATGATAAATAATACCTATATTAATAAGAATATCAGCTTTATAAGAAAAATCATTATTTTCTTCTGCAATGGTTAATCCTTGTTCATAAAAGGTCAAAGCATTATCATAATTCCCTAAATTTGTTTCAATGAATCCTAAGTTTCCTAAAGCTCTTTGTTTCACGTAATTATCATTTACTTTACCAGCAATTTCTAGACTTTCGTCATATTGTTCTTTAGCCTTTTCATAGTCACCTAAAGCTTCATAAGTATTGCCTAGACTAATGAGTAGCCTTCCCTTTGTTTCTAATGTTTCTGCAATCGTTAATGCTTGTTTCGTGATTTCAATAGCTTTGAGATATTGTCCTAACTTATGGTGTGCTACACCTAAATTACCTAATGCTTGCAGTTGAGTTTGAAGATTGTTAGTATTACGAGCGATAGACAAAACAGTTTCTAATGTATTAACTGCTATTTGATATTGAGATTGGCGAATATAGGCAACTCCAAGCATAATAAGAGTATTAGTTTGTCCTTGTGAATGTTGAATTTTTTGATAATGTTCTAAGGCTTCTTGAAGATGCTCAATAGCACTTTCAATCTGATTAGCATTAAACTTTTCAACACCAAGGTTATAAAGCTGATTGACTTCTTCTAATTGTAATAATTGAGTTTGAGCAACGATTTTGGAAGTAGTCGGTTGCGAATCCAACGCTATATAAAGGGAAAAAACAATAGCGGTTATTTTAATAACTCTACTCAGTTTAAGATGTTTTGAGCGCATAATTTTAACAATTGTGTTATTAAACTTTTGATAGCATTTCTAAATCTATTAAAAACCAGGAGGAAGTACCTCACTAACATCTAAAATCTGATCTTGATTATCTAACTCACAGGTAGAATTATCAGCATTCTCAGAATCATCAAAATCACAAATATCCTTCCTAGACTGCAACTGTTGTGTAGCTTCTGACTGTTGTGTACTGGTAGATTGTTGTATGTCAGTGGATTGTTGTACGTCGGTAGATTGTTGTACGTCGGTAGATTGTTCTATCGCTACCTGATTATTAATAGTAGGATTTACTTCAACTGGTATAAATTCCACTCCAAATGTACCCCCTAGAAAAGATTGATTGGGATCTGCTGTTATGATAATTGAACCGCTTATTCCGCTGGCATTGTTGGGGATACTACTAGTAAGTGCGTCGATATTTTGGATATTTAAGAAAAGTCCTTCTCGTATTCCTAATGGTTCTCTTGATTCACTAAGAGCTTGACATATAGAGTTAATACATCCAAAAGTATCACTAGACACTGGAACAAATTCTCCGTCAACTCTTGTAACAAATAGACCTTCAGATGGAAGTATTTTTTGTCCTCCACCTCCCCCGACAAAAGGTGTTTGACTATCTCCTTGCACTAAAATTCTACCCTCAACACTAAGGTCAATAGGGAGGTTCAAGTTAAGGTCAGGGTTATCCTCATCATCTTCATTAATATCACCAATTTCTATAAAGTCTAGCCTAAGATTTTGATCAATAATTTTGACACTCCTATCTCCATACTTGATGATAATGTTAGTATTTGCGCTAGAAGTAATCCCGTCCCCAAATGCCACAACAATACTTGAAGGCACATTGCCTTCAAGTTCAACAATTATTTTATCTGCTTGTATGTCATTGTCTGGGTCTCCTTCCGAAAAGTCGATATCTTTGCTTCTAAGAAAGTCTGCTATAGATGTATTTAAAATTCTTCCCGTAACTAAGGTAGGGTCACTCTGAGTCGTAACATCGCTATTTCGTGTTCCCACGGCCCGAAATAAACCACCTGCTGTAATTGTGGCTCCATTTGCTCCGGTTTGGATTGTTTCTACAACAATATTGCCGATTATTGAACTCAGTGTTACAGAGGTTGGGTTATTTGTTTCGTCTTCTGAAGCAGTCAGATCACCTGTTGTGATATTCCTTCTAGCTTGTAGTGTTATACTGCCACCTGAGTCACCTAAAACTGTATTGATACTTCCTACCGTAATAGTTGCGCCTTGAATGGTAATGTTTCCCCCATCAGTCTGAATCTCACCATCCTCCCCAAGACTACTATCCCCTTGAAGACTCACATTACCTTGAATAGTATTAATATTATCACCAGTTGAAAGCGTAATATCATTTCCATTGGTACTAATAATCCCATCAGCCAAGAGTGTTATGTCACCTCCATTAGTATTAATATTTCCTATCTCAATAGTTGCGCCTTCAATAGTAATTTCTCTTCCATTCGTCTCAATTGATTGGGCAATTGATTGGGATGTATCATCCATTGAACTATCATCAATTGAAGACATTAAAAAATTGCCTATACCGTCCCCATCTGCATCTGCTGTAAAGCTAATAGAACCTTCTCCTGATTGAAAGGTTAATATACCATCGAGCAATGTTGGAGTGTCATTCGGATTCTCTCCTTGGGTTAAGTCTTCAATGGTGATGTTTCTCGATGCTTCTAAAATAATGTTTGTATTTCCTGCTATATTTTCTAATTCTGATTCAAAAATTGTAGTAGGTGCAGTATCATTTTGTTTAGTTAAATTATCAGGATCTTCTGGAGGAACGCTAAGAATAGAACCAACAGTATTATTATTGTTTCCTTCAAAAGTTTGATCGCCGTCTGGCATATCATCAGGATCATTAGGATCAACCTCATAACCGTCTCCTAGTCCTCCTTGAATGGTAATATCCACAGGATCTAATAATAACGTTCCTGTCTCACCATTAACTGCATTAGCATCAACATTTCCCCGAAAAATTAAACTCTGTTTTCCTGAAACTTCAACAAAACCACCATCCCCTGAAACCATTCCTCCCCTAGCAAATATTTCCCCATAAAATCCTGTCACATCATCGGCCCAAACTATCACTTTTCCCCCATCTCCTTCTATTAACCCATCTGCTTTAATGACTGAATCTTCACTCACATAAGTCCGCAGCGCATTCTTAACAATTCCTTGACCTTTATAATCTCCTCCAATTAACGCAATACCTCCACCATTGACACCAGAAACATCAATTTCTCCCCCAACAATTCCCACTCTATCCCCTAATACCTGAACGGTTCCTCCTACACCAGAAACAAGGTTAGACGCATCAACATTTCCCCCAACAATGGTATTTCCTACACCATCAGGAACCGCTAAACTATTAACTGATACTTGTCCATTATTAACAGCGATTCCTGTATTTTTTCCTAGATTTCCCTCGGTTAATAATTGGGGTAAAGAGGCAGCAGAAACGGGTATATTTCCACCATTAATTGCCGTTTTCGTAGCAACGGGTAAATCTAAACTTAATAAGTTTCCTTCCTGAGTAACACGCACATAATTTTCTCCAGGAATGGCAGCAATGGTAATATTTCCCCCTGGTGTAGAAAGGGTTCCCGTATTAATAACATTTCCCCCCACCAAAGTAATATGTTCCCCTGGAGAAACGGCTAAATTCCCTGCATTAATAATGCTTCCTGGTTCCTCGGTGGTAAAAGCAAATCCTGTGGGATTTCCGATTAATTGAGCATAATTATTAGATCCCAATGCGTTAAACCAATAATTCCCAATTTGAACGCCATTTGCAGTAGTTGCTGTAAATGATCCAGGAACCTGTAATTGTGCATGGGGACCGAACAAAATACCAGCAGGGTTAACAATATAAAGGTTAGAAGTGCCTCCTGTCAGTTGAATTAATCCATTAATAACTGAAGGATCACCCCCTACCACTCGACCTAAAATATTCTGAATATTTGGGTTAGAAATAAAGTTAGCAATCTGTCCTTGATTTAAGCCAAATTGTTCAAAACTATGGAATAAATTAGCTCCTGCTTGGGTTCCTCCACTAATATTAAATAAGGTTCCATCGGGAGATACCACAAAGGTTCCAGTTCCATCATTTGCAGAGGTAATGGGTTGAGCAATAATAGGATTAATATTACTTTCTAAAGTAAGAATTAAGGGGATAAAAAGTAAAGAAGATAAATGTTTAATCATTATTTTAAAATTGAATATCATAACAACAAAAATAATAGTAAACCTAATACTATGGCACTACACATTAATACTACAATGTTAAGGAGTTTCCTCGGAATAACACTTTTTTATACTGATATACCAATAGATAGTAAGGTTTATTAATTTACCCAAAGTCTAGATCCGTTTTTCTAAAAGGAATCATTATAAGCCTATTTCTTTAATAAAAGTTCACAATATTGCACAAATTAGAATTATTCGATACACTATGGCGTAGTTCCCTAATTTCAAAAATTAAATAAATAATCAATCAGCAAGTTTAGTGCTTTTTCTTGCAAAGAGTGACTAATTTAATTTTGCTGAGGATTTAATCTTTTTCTTTTTTAACAATCATAAGTTAACAGTTTGATCTTGACTAATTTTTAGTGAAGAGTAGAGGTTTTTTTGTCATAAAAATTAGGATAATAAAAATGCTAATAAAAAATAAAGTATGTTTATTCATAATTTTATTCAGCCTTTGGGGAGTAATTTTCCCAAAAAAATTAAAAGTTACAGCACAGGTTTTAGAACCATCTTTTACCAACGAGAAACAACAACCGCCAAGGGATAACTTACCCCCTGTTTCTCCCGAAGAACCTCCTTCAGTTCCTTTAGAAACGGAAGAAATTGAAAGCAATGAAGATGTCTTAGAATCGGCTGTTTGTCCTGCTTTAACTGTTTCAGAAGACCCAATTTTTGTGCGCAGCATTGAGATTATTGATAGTACAATTTTTGAAGCAGATCAATTACAAATTTTAATGAAAGAAGTGCTTGGAAATTATGAAAATACAGAAATTTCTGTCACTTCATTACAAAAAGTTGCTGAAAAACTTACCAATCTTTATGTTAGTCAAGGTTACATCAATTCTAGGGCAATTGTTTGTCAACCTACACCAGATAATCTCGTTAAAATTCAAGCGATCGAAGGAACGTTAGAAGAGATCACAATCGAAGGAACTCAACGATTAGCTAACTATGTCGCAGCAAGGATGTGGTTAGCTAATTCTAAACCATTAAACGCTCAAAATATCGAAGAAAAATTACGATTATTACGAACCAGTCCCTTAATTAACGATGTAACCGCTAGTCTTAGACCTACGGGAGAAATCGGAAAAAGCCTTTTAATTGTTACAGTAGAAGAGGCGCAAGCATTGACTTTTGAAGTCAGTACGGATAACTTTTCCCCTCCTATTATTGGATCTGATCGCATCGGAGGTAAACTAGAATATCGCAACTTACTGGGGTTTGGTGACACCATCACCGGAACCTATAACCACACCACCACTGGGGAGTCGGATACGTTTGATTTGAACTATAATCTTCCTCTCAACGCGATGGATGGAACGTTGCAATTGCGAACTTTTATCAGTCGCAGCGAATTCGATCAACAAGTTACCCTACCCATTATTAGCGGTGGAGAGATTAGTATAGAAACCTTTGAGGTGGAATTGAATTCCGACTATGAAATCTATTCTTTGAACTATCGTCAGCCAATTATTCGTTCTTTAAGGGAAGAATTAGCGGTTTCAGCCGGATTTACCTATCGTGACGGTTCTCCTATCGAAGCCTTAGAAGCTTCTGGTTTACCCGTTATTTTAGCAGAATTTTTCGGTGAAGTGGGTTTAGATGCTGGTTTACAAGCGATCGGGGTGTTAAGTCCAGATTTGAACCAAGATCGAACCAGTGTCTTTAATTTGGGGGTTGATTATGTGAGTCGAGATCCCGAAGGTGTTTGGGCCTTGAGTTCTCAATTTAATGTGGGAACAGGAATTTTTGATGCAACTATCCGTCCGAGTCCTTTTCCTGATAGTCGTTTTTTTAGTTGGTTATTCCAAGTTCAAAGATTACAACAAATTGGAACAGATAACCTCTTAATTATTGTGGGAAATTTACAGTTGAGTCCTGATAGTCTTTTATCTTCTCAACAGTTTGTTATTGGTGGAGGACAGTCTGTAAGAGGGTTTCGTCAGAATGTTAGATTTGGTGATAATGGATTTCGTTTCTCTATCGAAGATAGAATTACAGTAGCACGAAATGGGGAAGGCAATTCTGTGTTTCAAGTTGCACCTTTTTTGGATTTAGGACAAGTTTGGAATAACCCCGATAATCAAAATTTATTACGGAATAAGACTTTTTTAGGGGGGTTAGGGTTTGGATTGATTTATACTCCTATTAGTAATTTAAGTATACGGGTTGATTTTGCGCTTCCTTTGGTTGATTTAGAAGATAGGGGAGAAAATGTACAAGAAGAAGCGATTTATTTTGATGTTAAGTATCGCTTGTAATATCACAAAATGAATGAGATTCTAGGTTTTTAATATCCTCTGAAAAGATTACTGGATGATTATACATTTCTCGAATAGCATCAGACCAGAGTTTTCGTTCTACAAAATATTTAACTCGTTCTTTCGCTATTTTTTCTTGGACATTTTCTTCTGATTGTGGGGTTGCTTCTAAAGCGTTTAACTCCCTTGAAGTGGTTTCTTGTGTTGCTTGATCCATCGTTTTAAATCTTACCCAAATAGGTTCATCTGAAGGTAGATTTGTCCAATAATAGGTTTTATTCGGTTGTAAAGATTTTCCATTATAAACAATAGCATGAGTGATTAATCCATCGGAGTTTTGAGACGGAGGAACGGTATAAGTCCACATAATTTCCTCTTCTGTTTTCGGAAACCGTCGAGTTGCTACAATAATTTTGTTTACATTACCTTGCACTAAAAATAAAGGGTTTTCACCCCAAACGAAGTTGTTTCCATCCTCTTGTGCATTACTCGCCTCTCTTTCTTTCAGTTTTCCTGGTACAATTAAACAAGTCGTATCGTTTCCCCCACGAGATCCTCCTGTTCCTTTTTTTCGTCTTAAACTATCAAAAATATCTCCCCAAGATAAAGCAATATAACTTATCTGTGAGGAATGATCTGTGATGATTTGCTGTTGATTAGCTTTCAAGGGAAAAACAATTAACAATAAAATAGATAGAAATAAACTCAAATAAATAGCTATTTTTTTAGGGTATTGACACATAATAGATGACCTCTAAAATATCATAAAAAAGATTCTATACTTACAGTTTTTTATCAGAAAAATAGTAAAGGGTAAGCCAAAAAGCTAAACTGGGTAATAACCAAGGAATGAGAATAGCAACAGAAACAAACAGTTGTAATCCTATCCATCCATAAATTATCGTTCCTATCCCTAAAATAATTAATGTTTTTTTGATCTTCTGTGATTTTTTAATAACAATTATGCTGATATTTTTAGCCATTAATACTGATAGTAAAGACATCAAAAAATCGGGAATAGGAATAACTAATCTCTGTGTTAAAAAATGATGTATCATATAAGCATGAGCTTCTCCTCCTGTCAAGTTTTTTTCAGACCATCCGCGCCAATAATTAAACGCAAACGGTACTGTAAAATTATCTTCATTCTCTGTTTTTACTCCTGCTTCTTCATACCCTCCAGGTACAATTAAAATCAATTTTGAGTTCCAATTTTTTTCTTGATTATTTTGCTGTTGACAAGTTTCTAAAAATTCACAAGCGGAGATAGTTTGATATGCTTTATCAGGAGGAATAGAAAAATCAATAATCGGCTGAAACCATTGAACAAAGTGGGAGATAGGAAGAAGATCTAATGAATGAAGAAAACGACTGATTTGATTACTGTTTGATAGAAATGAACAAGAATCTGGTGAATCTCCCTGATAACAACTATAGTTTAAAGCCAATCGATAAGCAAAAGGAAAAGAAACAGAGTTATTATTATGATCAGGAAGTTCCATATACCATTGATAAAATTGAATATTTCCCTGTTGATACCAATTAGTATCTAACTTAATAATCTCTTCTGATATGATTCCTTCATAGGGATTTTCTGAGTCTATTGTTGCAAAAACAAACTTAATTCCTTCTGCTTGAGTTATGGCATTAGCTAGTTGTTTTGTTTCGTCAGGTTGCTGTTGAGTTTGATCTAAAATATAGTCAATACCAATCACCTTTGCTTCAAGATTACTTGCTTTTTCAACTAATTTTCCTAAGTAACTATAATCAATGGGATGTCTTTGTTTAATTTGATCTTGTACTAAAGATTTATTATCAATTTTGACTAAAAGTAACGGATCTTTGACTTGAGAAGGAATCTGATAAGTAAGATGACGATAAAAAGCTTGTACTAATAAACGGGGTTCTAAAAGTAAGTCTTGTATGGGGGGTAATAAACTAAAAAAAAGTAATACTCCTATTCCCCAAACTTTTTGTAATTTTTTGGGTGAATTATGATGTTGAATATCACTGTTTGCAAGGTTAGGAGATGGTTGAATAGCTATGCTTATATTATTGTTTCTATTACTCTCTAGTTCTCTAATGTTTTTTTGACACTCTTCTATTTGTTTTTTCAGTTGAAACTTGATTGCTGGATCGGCAATAATTGCTTCTTGCTTTTGAAACTCATTAAGCCTTTCCTTCCAAATTTCTAAGGCTGATTCCTCCTCAGACATTTTAATTATCCTCCTAATTCCTCAATTTTATTAAGACATTCTTCAATTTGTTTTTTAAGTTGAAATTTTACCCCTGGATCAGAGGCGATCGCTTCTTCTCGACGAAACATTGCTAACTTTTCTCGCCATAATTCTAAAGCCTCTGGATAGTCGTTGCTTGTTTCCTTCTGTGAGGATAAGTAGTAATTATTAACTGTCTTATTTCCTGCTATATTATCTCCAGATCCTCCATGTTGTTGATCCATGCTAGGCTGCAAAGTTGCTTGATGAATAGGTGTACTTTCAGATGAGTTGCTTGCTTGAGTTCCAAATTGATATTCAATAGCCTTAATCAGTTTATCAAAGCCATTTGGCTTCCAATAATCTAACCAGATAATATCCTTTAAATTTAGCCCATACTCAACTTGTCTTAAATCTGGTATTTCACAATCATCCAATTTCAAGGGGATGAGATAGATTTCTCCTGGTGGCAACTCCGCCAACACCTCCATGGCCATCTTAAACTCACGCTGAATATAACCCCGTTTGCTAATCGACGTTGACGACAAACAAGCAATGAATAAATCACTGTTTTTCAGGGCTTTGGGTATCTCTTCTCTCCAATTCTGTTCTGGGAGTAGATCCTCCTCATCTAGCCAAGGTTGATACCCCGCCTCAACCAGCTTGGCGTAGAGTTCTCTAACTTGTGGTTTATCTTCTGACGCATGGGCTATGAATATCTGTGGTGGGTTCTGTGGCATCACTTTATTTTTTTTAGTGCTTGGCAAGACCTCTAGTAATACATTTTATCATATAATAAATATTAAGATCAAATAAGTTTCTTCCCATGATTCCCTCAAGAATCCCTCGCGCCTCTCGCGACGGGAGTGTCAATACACCAGCTTCCTTACAACGAATTCAGCAGGGGATAATGATTGCTATCGGTGTTTTTTAAAGAATCCTCGCCGTTTTACGGCGCGGGACTGTCAAACCGAACTTAAGTTAGCAATATCTTGCAGTTTTTGCCTAACTTGTCCACTGGTTAGTAAGGTTTTGGCTTGGTCAAACCCTGTGGACAAATCAGCACAAACCCCGGAACGCCAGAGGTAAAACCCACCGTTATAGATGGCTAAAGGCATCAAGGGGTTATGTTCCCCTTGTAAGACTTGCTGCATTTGCTTCAGGAGTTGTGCAGTGGACTCCAAAGGTACATCTTTACCGCTTAAATCGTAATCTTGGGGATGAAGGTGCAACCGTTGCCATGTGGGATTATCATTGGGTTGATTCATACCAATAATAGCCGTACGACTTTGGGGTAAATCACAACTGCCTTCTAACCCTTTAACAGTGGTGAAATGGTTAAAATTTCTCAGTTTCAGGGTTTCTCGGAATAGGGTTTCTGTGGGGGGATGAACAAACCCAGAAACAATATGAACGTGATGAGATGAACAAGGAGACCACATCAATTCTAGCGTAGCCAAAGGAGGACGCTTGCCAATTTGTTCCCGATAAGGGACTAATTGATGGGCTTCGGGGAAATGGATAGGTAAATAAACGAAGGCTAAACCCGTTTTTTCTAAAATTGCTTGACTTTTTTGCAAGGAAAGTTGCGAAAAATCAACCCCTAAACCTTGCCAAAGGGTGATTAAGGGAACCCCATATTTAGTAGGCATTTTTTCCCCGCCATGAAGTACCACAGGAACTCCTACAGTGGCTAAAATAAGAGCCGTTAAAATGGTTACGGGGGCAATGCGCGATCGCCCGTCATAAGGGGTTCCCAAGACGGTGACAGGGTAATCAAACGCAAGGTTATCAATGTCTAATTTTGGTCCTAATTCTGCGTAAGTATCCAACATTCCTGCTAATTCTTCAGGGGTTGGTCGTTTAATGCGATGAACGATTAAAAATGCCCCAATTTGGGCGGGGGTTGCTTCCGCCAATAACATTCGTTTCATCGCATCAGCAGCTTCGCTACGGGTTAAATCTTTGCCTGTATGAACACCGCTACCAATTTTTTTAACATACTCTCTGAAAATACTGCTCATATTTTATCGTTTTACAGGCTAGGGGATGGGAATTCAATCTTATTTTAATTTCGGTGGTCTAGGGATGGCAAATCATAGCGGTTTTCAATTGGGTGTATCAAAATTTTAGTTAGTTGAGTGTGGGGAGTGTGGGAGGTGTGGGAAGTGTGGGGGGAATTTTTATTTTCCTGGTTAGTCTATTGATCTGAAAACAGCTATCAAT
>JASJDW010000057.1 GCA_030064955.1 Crocosphaera sp. | reverse complement strand
TGATATAGCAGTTCCCATACTTGTGAGGTACAAACTCTTCTAGTTTTAGGAGTTAGGAGTTCGGGAGTTCAGGAGTTGAATATTAGGTGTACCTCATGAGTCCAGGAAATGCTATAGTTAACCGAGAGAGTATGTTAAATTTATCCTAAATTTGGTCTTAGATAATAGAAAGTAACGTTAATATTATACACGAAAAGTGAATTTTTAGACATAAAAAAAAGGGCTATCAACCATGAAAAATATAAGGCTTACTCAATCAATTATATTATTAACAGCAATTGTTGCTGGTGTCGCTATTAGTCCAAAGGCTAATGCACAAGCTAATCAACAAGATGAAATTCGCTATGTTCAAGAATCAGTAAGAGTTCTATACGATCAAGATCGAAATCGAGCTTTTACGATTCAAGAATTGCTAGATGATGGTTATGCAATGTGTCAAAGAATTGCTAATAGTGATCCCCTAGAACATTTAGCAGAGGATTTGATTCGTTCAGGGTTAGGAATGGGAGGAAGTCGTCCTCAAGATGACCCTGAAATGATGAGAATTGCTCAAAGATACCTTTGTGATGATTAGTTAATCTGATCTAGTTTACTCCCTCAACTAAATTGTCGTGTAGATACCGAATTTAGTTGAGGCTTTCTTATCAGTGATCTCAAATAAATACGTAAGTTTTTTTTCAGTTTGATGGGTTATTCCGAGATATTAACTAAGAAATTTGCCCTTAACACTCAGTAATTTTACACCTCAAGTTTTGCAGAATATCATAATACTTATTGATGTTTTTATATTATCCCTGAGTTCTTTATCGATTCTTGATAAAACTGATTAGTCGCTACGGTTAAAAATTCAATAGGTAGATCTTTGCAGGTCTAAAAAAAAAATGTTAAATTGTTGTCTGTAAATACAAATACAATATTTAATAAGTTACTTTTATGAATCTAACTAAACTCTTACCCCTTATCAAAAAAAATAACCCTAATTCTGGTGCTACCTTGCTAGAAATCTTATTAGGAAGTGCCTTAATGTCTTTCATCGTTGGTATAGCAGGATTTGGCTTAGTCCATATTCTATCGGTGGAGCAAAAAGCATCAGCAAAAGGGGAAATTCAAGCTAATTCCAATCGAGCTTTGGAATTTCTAACCGATGAAATAAAATTAGGAAGAAGAATTGAATCGGATGCTGTTGCAGCCTTAGCTGAAGCTCCTGATTTCACCCTCCCCAGTGGAGCAAAACCCATTTTAGTTTTTCAAGTTCCTGATGTTCCTCAACGAATTGTTTATTACACAAAACCAGCAGAAAATATTTGGGAAGGGCCTAATGTTCTTGAGCGATGGGGACCGCCGATGGATGAAAACGGACAATATGATCCAGCAGAAATTAATAACCCTGAAAACTGGGAATACCATGTTTTAATTGATAGTATTGATGACACAGCACAAACCCCCAATTGTTCTCCTGATTGGCGACCTAGTAATGTTGATGCCACTCAAGGATTTAATGCTTGTGTTAACCCTGAAGAAAAACTGGTCAAACTTAATTTAGCAACCACTACCACTAACAAAACTTGGCGCGAAGATGTTAATTATCAAGTTCAATCGATGGCTTTTGCTAGAAGTAATATAACCCAAGGTTTTACTGGAGATGCACCTATATTCGAGATTAATAATAAACAGTTAACTATTCCAAAACCAGCAAACGTAAAGTTTGAAGTATTAGGGGGTGCGATCACTTGTGGTGCGGGAGGAGTCAATATTCCTGTAACCACTTATCTTTATAAGGATGACACTAAACAGGTTTGGGATACCTCTTCTGCCTTAAGTTTATCCAATCAACCCGCAGGAACCACCTTTGATGTAGAATCTATAAAAGATGAAGATAGAACAGTCTGTAATAAAGAAAAATTAGCTGTTTCTAGCACTGATTCTGATAGTCCAAGAATTAGAGTGTTAGTTAACGGAGATCCCGTCCCTGATGTTACCCCATTTGACAATCAAACTACCATTGATGATTTTCTAGAGGGTTATATCGAGGATGGAAAAATTAAACTTGCTGAGAATCAAGCAATTTATTTATTTGAGTTAGGTAGCAATAGCGATACTGGTAGCGCAACGTTTGATCTACAAGATAATGTAGTTTTAGCAACCGTTGACAGTGTTAATTAATTCTCTTCTCCTGCGTGATAGGAACTACGAACCAATGGACCAGAACGAACGTGGGAGAAACCCAGAGAACGAGCGGTTTCTCCCAATTTTTCAAATTCTTCGGGAGTCCAATATTTCTGCACCGGAATATGAGCTAAAGAAGGACGCATATATTGTCCCAATGTAACGCGATCGCATCCTACCCGTCTTAAATCCTTGAGAGTTGTTATAATTTCCGCTTCAGTTTCCCCATGACCTAACATTAACCCTGATTTTGTGGGGATGGTGGAATCTATTTCTTTAACCCACCGTAGCACATCCAGCGATCGCTCATATTTTGCCCCTCGTCTCACTGGCCCTTGCAAGCGTTGTACCGTTTCAATATTATGGTTGTAGCAAGCCGGTTTAGCAGCAACAACCGTAGAGATCCGTTGTTTTTGACTTTTTTGACCTCCTTGTCCTCCCCAAAAGTCTGGGGTTAATACTTCGATGTGAGTTTGGGGGTTAAGGGTACGGATAGCTGTCATGGTTTGAACAAACCATTTCGATCCACCGTCTTCTAGGTCATCCCGTGCAACGGAGGTGAGAACAACGTAGCTCAGTCCTAATAATTTAACCGATTCTGCTACTTTTTGGGGTTCTTCGGGGTCTAAGGTTATAGGTGCGTGACCTTTATCCACTTGACAAAATGCACAGGAACGGGTGCAAGTGGGCCCCATGAGTAGAAATGTAGCTGTTTTGTTACTGTAACATTCACCCCGATTAGGACAACGACCTTCTTCACAAATGGTGTGGATCTTTCGGGTTTTTATAATTTTTTGAACGGTAGAAAGTTCACTTGCTTTGCCAATGGGTCGTTTTAACCAAGAAGGAATGGGAGTAAGATTAATCTCATTTTTAAGAGAACTTTTAGCCATTGTTTATAACACTAACATAAATTATCATTGATTATCTATTATTTATTATACCTTGTCAATTATAGCAATTCCCATATTTGTGAGGTACAAACTCTTTTAGTTTTAGGAGTTAGGAGTTCGGGAGTTCAGAAGTTCAGAAGTTCAGAAGTTGAATATTATATGAAATGGAAATAAGAATGCTATCAATAAATTTTCTCCCAACTCCCCTGCGGTCTTTTGTAGCAAACATTTAGCTGTTTCATACTAGGTGTACCTCATGAGTCCAAGAAATGCTATATCTAAGGTTTTTTACTTCTGAGCTTAGTTAATCCCATGCTTCAAATTCTTGCATCCAATGATTAATAATGGTACTCATTTGAGTCCGTCTATTTTCAAAACTAGCAGCTATCCAAATAAACATTAATCCTAATAATAAACCAACAATCCATTTCAACAAAGGGTAACTAAAACTAACAATCACTAATTGGTAAAACACAGTAATTAAAAAAGTAATCGTTCCTGTAAATAAAAAACCGCGAGTTTTTAAACCCAACCCTGTAACAACTAAAATAAGTCCAATTAATCCTGGAATAATACCTGTTTCTCTATAAAATAACAAAGAAACGGTACACAAAATTCCTGTTGCTAAAAGACGGATAGAATGTCTTAGAGATTTTCCTTCTTCTCTTTGACAATAGGGTTCAATGATAATAATTAATAAAAGGGATAGACATAATACACTTGAATATAATAAAGGAGATGGTTGCTTGACTATAATTATATTATTATAGACTGCAATATTCAGTAACAGTAAACTTAGATAAAATAAACGGGGTCTATTGGACATTTTAGAGAGAATTCCATAACAAATCGATGCAATCAGTAAAGTAATCCAATTAAGATTAGTAAGGGTACTAAAAATTCCCATTAAAGGTAAACTAAAAGCCAATAGATTCCAGGGTCTTTTTGACCATCCCCATTGTCTCCAAGGAAGAGTATAAACCACAATACTTAATAAAGAAAGTACAGAACCTATGACATGATATAAGAAAGGGAAAGAGAAAGTTAAACCACTATAGATAGCTATTCCTCCCCCTTCAATAAATCCTAAATAGACCCAAATTTCTCCTTGTCTTTGGTCTAAGAAGTTACGTCCTTCTAAAATAGCATACTGAGCTAAAAATATGCCAGCACCTAAACCTATTAATTGCTGTGATATGAGAGGATCTAATAAAGAAATTCCTAATAAACTACTTCCTAGTATCCAATGTAAATGAGCAATGATTTTAAATTCTCTTGGAGTAAGATTTAGGTAGGAACATAACCAACGAGAAGAGAGACGATACACATACATAATTGTGGTTGCTAATGCTGCTATACTAATACATTTATCTCCCCAAGATAAATTATTAATCTGATAATACAAACTTTCATAAGCAGATAAAGAAATGATTATCATCCCTAAATAGATTAGAGGTTTAAACTGTTGTTTTCTTCTCCCGATACCAATAATAATTAAGGCAAAACCCAAAGAAATTAATCCAGTTAAACGATTAAATAAATTCCATCTTAATGCTGTTCCTAATGTTCCGTATAAAAGGGGTAAAATATGTAAACTGCTTAAAAATTGTTGTTTTTCCCTTCTTTTTTGCCACCATTCCCCAAGAATTTGCAATAAAAATCCTAAAATAACGTTGATACAAGCTAATAGGATTAAAGATTGATTTAACTTAGCTGTAATATTAATTGTAAGTAATTCTACTGTCCATCCTAATGTATAAAACACCAAATTATTGGTTTGTTTTTTAGTACGGTAAAAAATGTCTAAAAATAAGACAATGATAGCGATTATAACTGTAATTGAAGGGTTAGTATATCCCCAGTAAATAGCAATTGAATGTAATGTTAAAGTAGTTAAAATAAAACTACATAAAATTATTCCCCAGACATCAACTACTTTCCTGTAAAGATTAGCTAAGAATTGAGGTTTTTGTTTTAAATAACTCCAAGCTAACCAAAGAATCATTAAAGTTAAACTATCGCTAATTATCCAAATATCAATTATCGGTAGCTTGAGATTTTCTATAGCTTCTAAAACCATCACAGAACGACAAAATATACCCATTCCGATTGTGATAAATGCTGTTAAAAAATGAGGTAAAAAATAACTATAACCAAACAGTAAAATAGTTCCTACTATTGATGTAATAATTCTTGCTATCAAAAGATTAGGAGTTAGAAATTGTACGATTAAAATTACAATAACACTTGACCATAAAAAAAGATATTTACTTGTATTTTGCCAACTACGGTAAGCCATATTTATCATAATTAAATTAAGGGTGATCAGCAAAATCAACTCATTATTTAAGAGGTAATCAGTAGTGAATCTCAAAATAGAAATAGTTGCAATTTCTACCGTACATAAAGTGATTCCCCATAAATTTAATGCTTTCTTATAGTAATCAATAGAATTAATTTGATAATAGTTGAGAAGATGATGAATCATCCAAAAGAAGAGGGTAATAATTGCTGCTAATAATAACCAATATACCCAAAATTGTTCTCCATACTTCAGACCATTATCTTCTAAAATAACCACTATTAATTCTAAGATAAAGCCAATGGTAATAAATGCTAAACTAACCTGCTTAACAATTTGTGTTTGTAGGATCATTAAAATAGTAGCCAATCCTAATTCTATCCACCCCCATAATGGCAATGATAAAGCAGGAAGAGGGACAATAGCTAAGATCAATATACTATACCATAATGATAATGTATTGTTTCTAGGAGAAGATTGCCAACTACGATAAACAACACTTCCCATTAAGATAACAGAAGAAATAAGAATGTTGGTTGCTGAAGTATAAATTAAAGAAACATCAATCAATCTGATTAAAATAATTAGGGATAAAATATAAGCATAACCATCAAATATTTTAGCATAAATAAAAGCTAAATTTGATGTATTTTCGCTCAAAACATGACGAATAAACCATAAAAGTAGTATGACAATTACCCCTGATAATATCCATAATGAATTTGATAAATTTAGATAATATAAATAGAAGAAAATTGACGTTAATCCTAAACCAACCGTAATAATAACTGAATATAAATGACGTAAATATAGAGTATTTACAATCATTAAAATGCTTCCACTTATTAATCCTATGAGTCGAGTTTCTGGAAAATAAATAGTTAATGCTTGTCCTAAACATATTGCTATAACACTTAATTCAGTTGCTAGTTTTCTTCGAGGTAAATAATAAGTGGCGATCGCTGTAAAAAATAAAGAAACGATTAACCAAGTCAAACTCCAAAAAGGTGAATTTATCGGTAATTTAAACCACAAAAAACTATAGGATAATGTCCCTAAAAATAATCCGATGACCCAAGAATTACTATTGATCAATTTAATCAAAGATTCTTGTGAAAAAGTGATGAAAGATGCTAAAATCTCAGCCATCATTAACCCTAATAAAATCAATGACCAAATATTGAGAGAAAGGTTAGGTAAATAATAGTCAATAATAGAAATTAACGTCAATAATAAACCAATATGAGTCATCAACCCTAATGGTTTAATGAAAAAACGCCGATTATGTTTTAATTTATTTTTTATTTCGTAAGCTAATGTTAAACTAGATAACAGTAAGTTAACTGTTCTAATTAAGGGATTTCTTAAACTAATAACTGTTAAAATAATACCAAATAAAAAAACTAATTTACTACTAAAAGTGTATAATTTTAAGCGATTATATTTGAGTAAAAAATATCGACTTAATATTATCAAAAATAAGTAGGGAAACAAAACAACACTACTTAAGACAAAAGGATAATTATTAGTGTTAGTAAAATCAATAACATTTGTCCATACAGTTTGAAGAATAGGTAAACGAAATATTAACCAATGAATCTGTAAACCGATGAGAAAAATCAAGATAATATCCCGTCGAGAACCAGCGGTTTTTAATCGTTTTCCCAACCAAGTGATTGCCAATAAACTAATGGCGATCGCTTGAGTAGGAATCACAAAAACAGATAATAACCATCCCAAGATTAAAGTCGCACTTCCTAGCCATTTCCAAGGGGTTTTTGGAGGCGATCGCCATCCCATTAACCACCCACATAAACCAATCGCCAAACTCAATTGATAAACATCAATTTGAGCAATAAAAATAGCCCTAACTAAAAGAATAATTAACGCATAAATAATAATTGCTTCTGTTAAACTAAATGGTAAAAAATTTTGCTTGTTTTCCTCAGTATCGTTAGGGGAAAGTAAAGTTATAACTGTAGTACCAATTACCCCTAAATAAGTCGCTACCAAAGGAATTCCCGGTAAAGTCCATCCCCAATGTAAATAAGTTAACCCTAAATGATTTAACAAAAGTAAAGAATTGCCAATAGATTGATCGTTATTCTTAAAAAAATTAATGGTTAATATCGTTAAAGATAAACTACCTATCAACATTCCTATTAACCCGAAAAAAGTATGCCACAGCGGAAAACTATCCATGGCCAAGAAATTAATAGGAACTAATAATAAAGTGACAATGCGTAACGCTTGAGTGGTTAATCTTAAATTAGTTTGTTTTCCTGTCCACCAACTAGCAACCCCAAACCCTAATGTGTATAACCAAAGGATTCCATATTGTAATACTACGGGAAACTGTTCCCACCAACTTGCTGCGATAACCCCTGAAGAAACCACCACCATAAATACCCCTAATAACAGCAACCAAATAACACTTAATTCTGCCATGAAAGATTGAAGCATTTGTGTTATTGTTGGGATATTTCGACGTTGCTGACGAAGGTTTAAATTTGGAGAAGGAGAAACAGGTAAAGATGGAGTGGATGGGGTAGTGGTGGGGGTAACAGGTTGAAGCAAACTATCAGGAATTCTACAACTTAAATCTTTCTTGGCAATATGTTTAGTTTGCTGATGGTTCAATAATCCTAATGCTAACCAACGATCTAATCCTTGTAAAATTAAGGGATTAGATGCTTGAACATTAATTGTCAAATTAAGTTGTGTCTCCCCAGACAAAGAATTAACATCTTTTAAAAGTTGTAATTGTTCAATTAAATTATGAATGGTTAGAGTTGTTTGAAAATTAACCTGAAATGAATCATTTCCACTCAGCAGTCTTGTTGTAACCCCCTCATCAGAAATTAACCCCAATTCTAACCAATACTGCCATCCTTCCAGTAATTCAGAAATAGCAGTTTTTCGAGTTAGTTCAATAGAAATTGAGTGATCCCTTGACAATGACATGAGATACCCCTAAAAAATATTGTCTCAATTAAGTAATCTAACATTTTGTATCTCGGTCATTTGTCTAAATCAAACTTTGAACAGTTTTAAACCCCTTATAAGTACCTGGACAAAAATAAACGTTACTTGTTAAGTTGAGCAGGGGAGGCAGAGGGTGCAGAGGAAGCAGAGGGGGGGGAGGGCTGACCCCTTTATTTACATTTCTTAAGATAGTTGAGTTTATTTATGTCCGATCACTTAGCAAGAGATCTACTGAATCTCTCTAGTAACAACCCCGTGTCAAATGAGTTTTTTATTCACTTAGCTGAAATTGGGATTTCAATCATCTTCTTGATTTAAAGTTTCTTCTGCTAACTTTTCATCTTGATAGGCTTTGATTTTTTCATATAAGCTATCAACTGTTTCACTTTCAAATAGTTTATATTTTAATTCTAAATAATTACCATGACCTAAGTTGCAAATTGACAAAAATCTCATAACTTTAGAGGGTTCTAAATGTTTAATTAAAATCTGAAAAACTTCTTGGACAATTTCATAATCATTATCAATTTTAACTTTCATTATCTACCTCCTTAATAAAATCGATAGGGTTAATAGCTTGAATAGATAAAGATTTACAGCGATTTAATAAGCGTTTATCACAAGTAATAAAATAATCACAAAATGAAGCTTCAAAACAAGCAACATGGAGGGCATCAATAGGTTTTATTCCTTCTAATTCTAATTGATTTGCTCTCTTTTTAATCAACTCATTAACCCTCTGTTTAAAAATAGATTTTTTAGGTATTCATTAATAGCATTTTGTTGTTCTGGAATAGGATGTTTTTGATTTTCATACTCTAGAACAAATGAGTTAATGGCTTCTATTTTTCCACTTTCAATTAGATTTAAAATACTAATAGTGGCTTGCATTTCTAAAAAAATGCTTGCCTGACTCCTATCGTCATATAAACGATTATATACACTCGTATCCAAATAAACCCTAATCACATTATACAACCTGATCGGACTTGTTATTAAACGATCAGGTAGGCAAAGTCTCTAATCATTCTCAAATAGTTAAGAATAACTCTTAGTTTTGCCTACCCTACCTTTATTTATTGAACCGTTGTACAAGATTTTTCTTCATGACTGCGGGGACAAGTTTCTAAGTCTTCCGTAACAGGATTTTCTGGGTTTAAACCGATCCAAGTATCTATTTTTTCAGGCTCAAAACCCACTCGATAAATCTCCTCAACTTGAATTAACGGGCGACGAATTAACAGAGGATCAGCAATCATTAATTCTAAGGCTTTTTCCTCATTCAGAGCATCAGGAATAACTTCACCCGATTTAATTCTAGGTGCGCTTTTATTGAACCATAAACTAACAGGTAAGTCTCCAAAAAAGGGACGTAACTTTTCTGCTGTCCAAGGTTCAGTTAAGAGACTTTTTGCTTCTAAATGGTGACCGGCTGCTATTAATAAATTTTTCTGTTTGGTATTATTACGACAGCCTGGTTTTTCGTAAAAAGTAACGTTAGCCATTATTTATTTAAGGAGTTAAGATAGTGTTCTTCAAGTAATTCTGCGATCGCTTTAGGATTGGGTTTACTATGCTTAGATTTCCCTGGCATTAAAATCATATTGGGGGCTTTTCCACAGCGTTTTTGACAGCTAGTTTTCTCAATGGTTACATGATTTTCTAAGCCTAGATTACACAGCGTTTTTTCAAGAATTCGGTGTAATTGTCGTCCCCCACGTTTAGCACAATCAGATTTATTACACAGTAAAATTTTACCTTTTTTCGGACAAGTTTTACCTTGAATGGTTACGGTTGCGTCATTCTCTTTTTCTTTATCACATTTCGCATTACAACTGAGGCGAGTAATTTCATAAGCTTTCAATTTTAACTTAGTAAAATTCCCTTTAAATTCCTGTTCTCCTGTAATAGAAATCCAGTCTCCAGGCAATATATTTAAAGCTTGGGTATCTCGTAAACTTTTATCAATTTTTACCCTTAATTCCCGTTCTCCAACCGCTAGAATTAAGGATTTTGATTGACCATTAGACTTATAAGTAAAGCCCACAAATTTACCTTGTAATTGAAAGGGAATGGTTTGATTAGAATGAATTGAACTCATGACAATTTTCCTGAAACAATAGGGTTAGAAAATGGCGCAAGATGTAATTATTGGTAAGACCATTTTTTTGTGATGAGAGATATTGTCAACTAAAATGACAATGAAGTTTCTATCAGGTTTCGCTAAATTACTCAACCCATACGCAAACTATAAATTCTCTCAAGAAGAAAGAAAAATGGTAAGAAAAAACTTGAGGAAAGGGGCTTAAAAATTTAGAATTTAGAATTTAAAATGTAGAATTAATTAAACATTCTTAACTCTGCATTCTACATTCTTAATTCCGTTTACTATTTAATTAAGCCCGACTAAAAACTGGAGGAAGTTTAAAGACGTTTTGCGTCGAAGGTTTGGGGCAAATTAGTGTCATCATTTAGGTTAGAAAATTGTAATTCCCAACCATTGGCCAAAGTTAAAATTTTACCCTCTCCTTCAACCGTTTCGTTAACCACTAATTCTTCCAAATCTTTTTTAGGCACATAAACGGATAAATTTCCTTCATCTTCTCTGCGTAAGATCACTTTCATAGTATAACTCCTGAAATAGTTGATAGTTGATAAGGAATAGGAAATAAGAAATAGGAAATAGTTGTTATCTGAAACTCCTGACTTCTGATTCCTAAAAATTAAACCTGAGATGGTTCTAGGATTTCTTCAATTTCCTCATCATCGGTATCATCAATAAAAGGCTCATCTACAGGAAGTAACTCCTTACGACGACAACCGACAACATAACCCCTTTCAAGGAAATGAACCGCATAAATGTAGTAACTTTGGAGATAAGTGCCAATACCGACAACGTAGCCAATATCTCCTTTTTTCGCTAAGGTTTCGCCCACTTCTTTACCAGGAAACGTCCCATCATTGCGAATCATTCTCCGAAGTCGAACCTTTTGTTCCATTTCAAACGCGGGAGGATCATTAAGTTCAATTTCACCTGGATTATACAATCCCATGAGACATACTCCTATTGGATACAACATCAAGTAACTCTTCAACCGTTAGACTGCGCTTCATTTGCACTGATAAATGGCGCACCGAGTCTAACACCACTTGGGACTCTTCATGGTTTAAACGAATGCCATGTTGACTTAATAGATTAGTCAATAAATGTCGTCCCGAATGTTTGCCTACCACTAAACGGCGTTTCCAACCCACCTCATCAGGGGAAAAGGGTTCATAGGTTTGGGGGTTTTGTAGGACACCGTGAGCATGAATACCCGACTCGTGAGCAAACACATTGTCCCCAACGATCGCCTTCCAAGGGGGAAGCGCAATACCAGAGGCTTCGATCACCAGTTCAGATAACTCCCGTAAACGAGAGGTTTCTACCCCTAAATCAACCTTATAGAGTCGTTTAAGAGCCATGATCATCTCTTCTAAGGCTGCATTACCCGCCCGCTCTCCCAACCCGTTAACGGTGGTATTTACCGAAGTTGCCCCTGCTTGTAACCCTGCTAAGGCGTTAGCGGTGGCTAAGCCAAAATCATTGTGGGTGTGCATTTCAACGGGGATCGTTACAGACTTAACCAATTTTCCCACTTTTTGGGCCGTGGTTAAAGGGTCAAGAATGCCTACCGTATCGCAGAAACGAAAACGAGAAGCCCCTAAACTTTCGGCAAACTGAGCCACTTCCAGTAAAAATGACTCATCAGCCCGAGAAGCGTCTTCAGCCCCCACAGAAACAAATAAATCCTGATCTAAAGCAAAATTGAGGCTATCTCGTAATCGATCCCAAACACGAAGCGTGTTTCCTTGAAATTTCGCCTTAATTTGAATTTCAGACACAGGGACAGAAATATGAACCCGTTTTAAACCACAAGCAATAGAAGCTTCAATATCAGAACGAACCGCACGGTTCCAGCCCAATAGGGCTGCTTTTAACCCTTTTTGAACAATAGTGGTAATAGCCTCGGCTTCAGAGCCTCCCATAGCAGGAATACCCACTTCTAACTCAGGAATACCGATAGCATCCATCAAAGAAGCAATGGCTATTTTTTCAGCAGCACTAAAAACAATACCGGCAGCTTGCTCTCCGTCCCGTAGGGTTGTATCATTAATATGGACATGATTCATGGATTAAACTCCTCAGATTGACCAATTGATTAGGGGAACTGGAAAGAAATTTGAGCATCTAGCCAATCCCAAATCCGTTGTAATTGGGTCAAGGAGATTAAGCCATATTGCCACAACAACATGGGGATGGGGTCGCCAGGTTGCCTTCGGTTGTTGATAACAACCGCCAGATCGTCCCGTGAGAGATCCATCTCTTGTTGCAAAAATTGACTAAATTCCGTAGAAATTGGATTGTTTTCCATGACAGCACTGAGAAATCAGTTATCAATATTATGAGAAGGCAGGAGGCAGGAGAGAAGATAACTCATTCAGGCTTATTTCAAAGCTTTTGGCCGTCCTAACCCATACCTCGACTGCTGTAACTGAGAAAAACAGAAAGAGGTTTAATGAGGAATAAAAAACCTAACGCTATCAATAATAATGATCCTTAATTGGTACAAATACCAAGATTAAGGCAATTGATTACTCGATTTTCCCAGTATCGTAAAAGTAGTTTAGGCAAAGAATCACAGTCTTACTATTGCCTATTTTGATAAGATTGGACTGACTCCGAATCAATCGTTTCCCAACACCGCTCCAACCAAGTCACTAACTCTTGACGAGGAGCGATCGCCCCATAGACCACACTGCGGAGTAGAATCCCATGGTTACCATGTTCTATTTCTACCCACAACGAGCCATCTTCAGGACACCAACAGGGAATCATTAATTCTTGAAGACGTTGACAAACAGTCCAGCGATCGCAACGAGAAACTTTCTCAACTTGACTGATTAGAGCATCAGAATGATAAGGTTGCATCATGATTGTAAGGTAAAGGTCAGGGTAGTTTTTGTATCTTTTGTTCCAATTCTTCAATTCGGTCTAATAACATCCGAATCATTTGGCCCTCAACATCGGGTAACTTGCCATGTTCTAACGGACAACCCCGACCACTACGGGAGATAATACGACCAGGAATGCCTACAACAGTGCAATCATGAGGAACATTCCGTAAAACGATTGATCCTGCCCCAATACGGACATGATTGCCAATGCAAATGTTGCCTAATACTTTTGCCCCAGATCCTACAATCACTGAATGACCTAGGGTGGGATGGCGTTTACCGCTTTCTTTACCCGTTCCCCCAAGGGTAACATTTTGGTAAATGAGGCAATAATCACCAATAATAGCCGTTTCCCCAATGACGACCCCCATACCATGATCGATAAACACCCCTTGACCAATAGTAGCCCCTGGATGAATTTCGATTCCCGTCAGAAAACGGGCAAGATGAGAGAGAAAACGGGGGAAAAAAGGCACATTACGATGCCATAATTCGTGAGATAGACGATGGATCGCCAAAGCGTGTAAACCTGGATAGCAACACACCACTTCTAACCAATTACGGGCCGCGGGATCTCTTTCAAAAATGATTTGAAAATCTTGCCGCAAGAAGCTTAATAGGTTAGGCCGAGAAGTGCGCGGTTCAGAAATAGAGCTTTCTGACGGACTTCCACGACGCTCTCTGACAGGGAGTGATCCAAACATTAAATTCCGTGCTTGCGCATAGACTTAGTTGTTATGCTTATACCAAGCCCCCTATTTACCCCATGTCTTGAGACGGCCAGTCAAATTGATCAAATTTATTAATGGTTTAATGCTTTTGACGAAATCTAGATATATTCAACCTTTCACAGTATTCCAAACAATTTTATGGGTATGGGGACAAGTATTTTTTTATAGGGGATAAAGTATTTTTAGGGGGAGGGTTGTGTATTGATGTACTCACTCATAGTCACGATTATGTCAGACTTTGACCCTTTTTTTAGCCACATAATACCGCAGATAACTGGCCACTCAAAATTAAAAAACTATAAAAGGGCTACAAGTTCGATGAAATCTACCATTAAGCTATCCGATCCCTAAACAACTCGAATGTAACAGTTCATAGCAAATCTACCAACTAGAAAATGTTACATTGGATACAGAATTGAATTCCGTGACAGCACTGGGGAGGCAAGAGGAAGCTAACTCGGTGTTTCTTTTCCAAAGAGGGAATAGGGAGCAGGGAGCGCCGGAGCAGGGAGCAGGGAGAGACTATGACTTCCCACACACCCCACACTTCCCTCTCTTCCTACACACCCCGTCACCCTTCCCTACTCCTATCTTGAGTAGCAAGTTAGAGGAGCAAAAACAACAGAATAATACAGTCAAAGCCTTACGTGGTAAGACTTAGGACCTGAGTACAAAAATGCCTGAGTCCCCTCGTAAAAATACAGAAGCCTACCCTCATAAATACCTGTACCCCATCCCCATAAAAAAAATTAATGAACCTCAAACGCTTGTATAAAAAGGGTTTGAGGATATGAGTACAGATTAAGTAATCCAATGAATCCCAACCCACTCATAATTACCTAACCCCCAATAAGGGGGATGGTATAAATGACATAACGCCGAAGACATACAGTTTATTGTTTTACCCTTTGCTCTTACTAAACCTTCTGACAATTCCTCTTACAGTCAGGCTTTAGTTCACCCTCTAACTCACGGAATTCAATGTTACAATCTACTGGTCTCATTAACGCTGACGCATCTACGGCTAACCCAACAACTGCTACGGGAACTTCGTTTATTCCCAAAGCAAAAGGGAACTGTGCTTGCCCCTCAAGTGGGGATAGTACACAAACCATAGATGCAAAGATTCAGGAAAGAATTGCCAAACACCCCTGTTACAGTGAAGATGCCCATCATCACTATGCACGGATGCACGTCGCCGTTGCCCCTGCTTGTAACATTCAATGCAACTATTGTAACCGCAAATATGACTGTGCCAATGAAAGTCGGCCAGGGGTTGTTAGTGAAGTCTTAACCCCAGAAGAAGCAGCCCATAAAGCTTTAGTCATTGGTGGAAAAATTCCCCAAATGACCGTATTAGGTATTGCCGGACCCGGTGATCCCTTAGCGAACCCGAAACAAACCTTTCGCACCTTTGAATTAGTCGCAGAAAAAGCTCCCGATATCAAACTCTGCTTATCCAGTAACGGGTTGATGTTACCCGAATATGTTGATCGCATCAAAGAACTCAACATCGATCACGTTACCTTAACCATTAATATGATCGACCCCGAAATAGGAGCAAAAATCTATCCTTGGGTTCGGTATAATCGGAAACGTTATAAAGGCATAGAAGGGGTTAAAATACTTCATGAGAAGCAAATGGAGTCCCTTGATGCCCTGAAAGAAGCGGATATTCTTTGCAAAGTTAACTCCGTAATGATCCCAGGGATCAACGACGAACACCTGGCAGAAGTTAACGAAGTGATTCGTTCTAAGGGTGCATTCCTCCACAACATTATGCCGTTAATATCGGCACCTGAACACGGCACTCACTTTGGGTTAACTGGACAAAGAGGTCCTACCCCCAAAGAACTGAAAGCCTTACAGGATAAATGTTCTGGCAACATGAAAATGATGCGTCACTGTCGTCAATGTCGTGCCGACGCAGTGGGGTTACTCGGAGAAGATCGCTCTCAAGAGTTTACCAAAGATAAGTTCTTAGAAATGACTCCTGAGTATGATGTGGACAAACGTCAGGAAGTTCATGCCAACATCGAACAATTCAACGCCGAACTCAAAGCAGCCAAAGCGCAACAAAAAGCCGAAAAACAAGCTAACGCACCTAAAATATTAGTAGCAGTAGCAACCAAAGGCAACCGCTTAGTTAACCAGCATTTCGGCCACGCCAAAGAATTTCAAATCTTTGAAGTGGATGGAACGGATGTTAAATTTGTGGCACACCGTAAAGTGGATCACTACTGTCAAAGTGGATACGGTGAAGAAGCAACCCTGGACAACATTATTAAGTCTATTTCCGACTGTAAAGGGGTACTCGCTTCTAAGATCGGTCATTGTCCCCAAGAAGAACTACGCAAAGCTGGTTTAGAACCTTACGAAGCCTACGATGTCATCGATAACGTAGCCATCAACTTCTACAAAGATTATATGCAAAAACAAGCATTAGGAGCCTAGTGTATGATCAACACCCTTAACTATCGTCCTCAAGGTTCCCAAGTTTCCTCACCAGGAAGTTCTCAAACCACCGTCATCAACCCCACTAATTCAAATTCAACTCAAACGGAAAATAACTGTAATACTTGCGTTGATGACTATTCTATTCCCCCCTGTACGGGGTTTTCCAAAGACTACAGTTGTTTTCCTAGCCTAAACAATTAGTATTGGAGCGATCGCATCATGAGTTACACTATCACCAATCAATGTATTAACTGTTCTCGTTGTCAAAGTGCTTGTCCAACAGGTGCTATTACCAGACAGGATAACGTGTTTCTAATCGATGCGACGCTGTGTAATGATTGTCAAGGCTATTATGGAACCCCCCAGTGTGCCTCAGTATGTCCGACTAACTCCGCTTGTTTACCTTCCTATCAAGTCGCTGGGGGGAGTAAAAACCAAAGGGCTGACTATTGGGATGTCTGGTTTAACCGTTATAACAAATTAGTCAGCAAACTTAAAGGAAAACAAACAAACCCTTATTGGGAACGGTGGTTTGATACTTACTCCCAGGAAATTTCAACCTTAATAACAGCTAATAGTTAAGAAGTATAGGAGTGTAAGTGTAGGAGTGTAGGAGGATAGAATACTTAATCCTGAACTCCCAAACTCCTAAACTCCCGAACTCCTGAAATCCTAAACTCCTCAACTCCTGACTCTGGTACAAACTGATGAGAGACTGTATATATCTAGATAATAATGCAACCACCCAAATCGATGAGGAAGTATTAGGCGCAATGATGCCCTATCTTACTCTCTATTATGGCAACCCCTCCAGTATGCACACCTTTGGTGGACAAGTAGGAAAAGCCGTTAAAACCGCAAGAGAACAAGTGGCATCCTTACTTGGGGCTGAACCTTCAGAAATCGTTTTTACCAGTTGTGGAACAGAAGGGGATAATGCTGCTATTCG
>JASJDW010000351.1 GCA_030064955.1 Crocosphaera sp. | reverse complement strand
AATGGTCGTGATGTTACTTTGAGTAATAATCAAGGCATAGGAACCATTGAAAATGATGATGTACCTTCAGGCCCTCTAGAAATCAATGGTACTCCAGGTCGAGATAACTTGATCGGAACTGCTGAAAGGGAAATAATCACTGGGTTTAAAGGCAGCGATATCCTAACTGGTATGGGTGGTGGCGATGTGTTTGCTTTCCAAAATATTGATGATGGTTTAGATCTAATCTCTGATTTTGAATTAGGTTCAGATGTGATTGATCTATCCCAACTTCTCAGTAACGATACTGATTTTAACCCCTCTGGCTCTAATGCGCTTGAGTTAGACTATGTAGAAATTGGTTCTTTTGCTGGGTTTACTACCATTGGCATTGATATAGATGGTTCAGCAGGGTCTAATAGTTATGTTAGAACCTTGGCTGTTGTACAAGGAACAGGGGTTAACGCTAATACGCTCAATGACCCCAATAACTTTATCTTTGCTTCTGCTCTTGAATAAATAGTCTTAAAGTGACTCATTATTAATGGGTCACTTTTTCTGATCTTTAGTCAATGATTAACCACTTTTGTTCAACTTACTTTCTCGAAAATGATGACAATGACCAATCAAAAGTTACAAGCTTTATTTAACACAATGACACCAAAGACATCAGCACTCATGTTCCCTGTGCTTATGCTGGGTGGTTTAATGCTATCCCCTTCTGCTCATGCTGCACTCCTTAACCCTAGTTTTGAAGACGGTTTCGACAATTGGGATATAATTGGTGATGTCAGCATTGATAGGGGAGATATAGGCATCAACCCTCCTTTTAATAATGCTCAAGCTTTGCTAACCACAGCTTCTTTGGGAGCAGATGATTCCCCTGCGGATGCTGGAGCTTTTAATTTTTCAGGAAATTCTGCTGTTACTACTGGATCGACTCCTGAGCTAGAAACCTTCTTGGGTTTAGCTCCTGGCGCATTGGATATGTCTCCATTCTTGGAGGGGTTTGAAGGATCTGCCATTGCTCAAAGTTTTACTGTGGAAGAGGAAGAAGAAGATCTTACCGTTTCTTGGAATTTCTTGACTAATGATTCTAATTCTGATTTTCCCTTTACCCCTAACAGTCCTAGAGATTATGCTTTTGTTGTGCTTGATGGGGAAATTTTCACGATCCTAGCTGATACAAACTCATCTTCTTTAGCATCTTCAAGTACCGTTTTTGAGCGAGAAACTGGGTTTCAATCATTAACTTTACCGACTTTGAGTGCTGGAGTTCATACAATAGGCTTTGGTGTCGTAGATATCCAGGATAATTTTGCTACTTCTGCACTGTTGATTGATATACCTCCATCATCGGAACAGCCACAACAAACCCCTGAACCAACTTCAAAGTTAGGATTATTTTTATTAGTTACTTTTGGTCTAGTTTCCTTTGCTAAGAGACGGCGTTAAATTATACCACCTGAGTCGGGTACATAAAACTGAGCCAAGATTTTTGTTTGACAAAAATCTTGGCTCAACTTTTAGTAGAAAATTTGTTATTATTTTTGATGATCAAATCTTAAAATGTACACTTATTTGATCAAAAATCTATGATCAATAATCCTTCAGTGCTAATAACAGGTTGGAATATAATTTCTGTAGGTCTATGGATACTCTTAGTAACGATACCAATTCAAGCATTGGCTAACCCTCTAAATCTCACTGAATTTAAAACGGAACAAGATAATAGTAATTTTGTCATAAAAACAAGTTATGATGAGGGACAATCGATAGAAAATTGTCCTATAAATATTCAAGAAAAAATTACTTATTCTTCTGAAAATTCTTTGTTTTTTCTAAAAGTTGAAAATCAAATCATTAACATTACTCTAACAGGAAATACTGCTTTTACTACACAGGAAATTCTAGAAGCGATAGAAATCAATAATTATCTTAACAATTATCAAGGAAAGAACTTAGATTTAGCAACATTCAATAAAATTTATAGTAGCCTAGCTGAAACAATTACTAATTACTACTTGACTCAAGGTTATATTACTTCAAAAGCAACTGTTAATCCTTTGACGAGTATAGAGAAAAAGAGTAAAGCAAATATTGTTATTATTGAAGGTAATATCGCTGAATTAAAATTAATAGGAAGAAAAAATTTAAACTTAGCTTATATTTGCGATCGCTTACTTTTAGGTATTAGTTCACCCCTCAATATTACCCAATTAGAAAAACAGTTAAGACTTCTTTCTTTCGATCCTCTTTTTGAAACCGTTGATGCTAAACTTCAAGCATCAGGAAAACCTGGATTAACTATCGTAGTTGCTACAGTACAAGAAACTGATAAGTGGGAATTTGGCATAGGAATTGATAATTTTTCTCCTCCGAGTGTTGGTTCAAATCGTAGTAAAATTTTCTTAGAAAATAAGAATTTAACGGGATGGGGAGATAATCTTTCTCTATCTTATTATCGCTCAACCACCGATGGAGGAAATACCCTTGATGCTATGTATCAACTCCCTTTAAATACACAGGAAGGAACGCTACAAATTAGAGTGATTCCTAGTTGGACAAGAATTACACAAGATCCCTTAGATGACTTTAATATTACGGGAAATAAACAAGTTTATGAAATGAGTTTTCGTCAACCTTTATGGCGTAATTTATCCGATGAATTTTCTTTATCTATCGGGTTTCGTTACCAAAATGGACAAACACTAATTAATGGAGAAGTTGCACCTATTGAAAATGCTAGAAATCGCTCTACTATTTTTCAATTTGGACAAGATTATTTAAGTCGAGATCCACAAGGATTTTGGTTTTTACGCTCTCAATTTAATTGGGGAGTTGATTTATTTGATGCTACTGTTCGATCTGGTTCAACCCCTGATAGTCGCTTTTTTAGTTGGTTATTTCAAGGACAAAGAATACAGCAATGGGATGAAAATAATTTGATGATTATTAGAGCAGAATTACAATTAACTCCCGATCCACTTTTACCAGATCAATGGTTTATTATAGGAGGAGGAGAATCAGTCAGAGGTTATCGACAAAATATTAGATTTGGAGATAATGGTTTTAGATTATCCATAGAAAATAGAATTACAATGATGAGAAATAAGCTTAATCAATCAACTTTTGAAATTGCTCCTTTTTTGGATATGGGATCGGTTTGGTTTACCGATGATAATAATAATTCACCGAGTCAAAAGTTTATCATGGGAACAGGGTTAGGATTAATTTGGAATGATGTTGCTACGATTGAAGGATTAAACCTCCGTTTAGATTATGGTATTCCTTTGATTCCTTTACCCCGTTTAGGGAATAATCTTCAAGAAAAAGGATTCTATTTTCAAATTAATTATTCTCCATAAATCATGAGAAAACATTAAGACTATTTCAAAATGAGGAGTAAAAAAACAATGAAGGTAATAAAATTAAAAACTTATTTAGTTTTTATTATTCTATTTTTAACTAACAAAATCAATATTAATCCTACCTTTGGACAATCAATTATTCCTGCTAATGATGGTACGGGAACCATTATTAATCAAGAAGGGAATCAATTTAATATTGAGGGGGGAACATTATCAGGAGATGGAACCAATCTTTTCCATAGTTTAGAAAAATTTGGACTCAATGCTGAGCAGATTGCTAACTTTCTAGCTAATCCCCAAATTCGTAATATTTTAACCCGTATTGTGGGAGGTGATCCTTCAATTATTAATGGATTGATTCAAATAACAGGAGGGGATGCTAATCTATTTTTAATGAATCCTGCGGGGATTGTTTTTGGTCCTAATATTCAGCTTAATTTACCTGCTGATTTTACTGTTACCACCGCCACAGGAATCGGATTTAATAATAATTATTGGTTTAATGCTTTAGGAAATAATAATTATCAGTTTTTAACAGGAGAACCCTCTCAATTTGCTTTCGATTTAGCTCAATCTGGTAGTATTATTAACACAGGAAATTTATCTGTTGGTGAAGGTAATAATTTAACCCTAATTGGGGAAACTATCATTAATACAGGAACCCTAAAAGCACCTGGGGGAAATATTACCATTGCGGCTATTCCAGGAACCAATCGCATTAGAATTTCTCAACCCGGAAGTCTCATTAGTTTAGAAATTATTGATCCCAGACAAACTAACCCCCAATTATTAGGCATTAAACCCCAAGACTTACCCACATTATTAACAGAAGGAACCCAAACATTAGACTTAAATATTACGGGGAATAATGATGGAACCCTTCGCTTAACCGAACAAAACATTAATGTTCCCACCCCATCAGGAACCCTAATCACATCAGGAACCCTAGCAACATCGTCCCCTTCCCAAGTTGGAGGTAATGTAACCCTTATTGGCGATCGCATTGGGGTAATCGATGCTCAGATTAATGCTTCAGGCCCCACTGGAGGCGGTATCATCAGAATTGGGGGAGACTATCGAGGACAAGAAACGATTCCCACAGCGCAACGTACTCTGATTAATTCAGGTTCCAAGGTTCGTAGCGATGCTCTAAACGAAGGAAATGGGGGTCAAATTACGGTTTGGTCAGAAGAAATTACAGGATTTTACGGCAATATTAGCAGTCAAGGAGGTCTTACTTTCGGAAATGGGGGATTAGTAGAAATTTCAGGGCAACAAAAATTGATTTTCCGAGGAACTGTCAACACCAGTGCGGTTAATGGTTTGTTTGGAACCTTACTCTTAGATCCTCTTAATATCATCATTAAAGACGGTGAGGGGGATAGTGGAACCGATGGGGTAGATACTTTTACAGGGAATAACGGTGAGATCGGACAGATATTAACCGATAACGATCGCAGTGATACGATAATTTTCGAGTCAGAATTAGAAGGGTTATCAGGAGATACCAATATTATCCTCGAAGCGTCGAACAACATTATCATTGAAGACTTATCAGACAATGCTTTAACCTTTCAACCCGGTTTAGGAACCATTGTTTTTCGCGCCAATACGGATCAACTGGTTGTCGGAAGCTTTACCATGAGTCCTGATGATACCATTGTTGCACCAGGACGAGATTTAACCATTGAACGGGTAGGGAATAATCTGATGACTTCTGGTTGTCGGCAAATGAACAGTTGTCAGATTATTGTAGGTAACATTGACACTTCCTTTGCTGACGGTGGTGGTTCGGTTACTCTTCGATCGCAAGGAAATACCAATGACAACGTTCCCATCATCACAGTAGAAACTATCAACACTTCATCAACCAATGGTAGTGGAGGAACCATCAATATTGAAACTTTAGCTACCAATGGAGACATAAGAGGAACGGTTACCATTAATGGAATTGATTTTGACCCTAATCAAATCAATCAGTTTACCCAAGATATGCTCAATACCACAGGAATTAATGGTAATGCAGCTATCATCATTAATGGGGTTGAAATTGAGGTTGATTCTCCTGTCACTCCACCTCAACCCCCTGTCACTCCACCTCAACCCCCTGTCACTCCACCTCA
>JASJDW010000011.1 GCA_030064955.1 Crocosphaera sp. | reverse complement strand
AGACAGTTCTTTAATGCCAGTGTTAAAGGCCCCATTCGAGTGATTGATTAAGTTATGGTAAGAGGGGAAGAACGAAGTCAGAAGTCAGAAGTCAGAAGTCAGAAGTTCCTCGCTTCGCTCCGGCTCTATCGAACAGAAGTTTAAAGTAGGGTGGGTTAGACGGCTAGAATTGAAGTTAAAACAAGAAGATAAAAATCCGTCGTAACCCACCATTTTCGTTCCAACAATCCACTAAAATGTTTTATTAGAGAAAGATTTAAGGTGATCTAAATGATGCAATTTGGTGAGTCAATTCCAGACAATTTAGAAAATCAATGGCGATATCAATTAGATCGTTTTGTAACCGAAAATAAAAAGGATTTAGCAGCCTTAGTATGGGGATTAAAAAATGAGTGGGAGGATGAAAAAGATGTGTTAGGAATTGATTTAGAACCAGAACCCCATTTTATTCGTTGTTCTCGACAGTCTCTTGAAGAATTGAACCGAAATGTTGAAGGAAAGATTCAAGAAATTTTAGGAATTATTGATAATTATAATCATCACGAAGAGGTGGCTATGATTGCGATTAATAAAGGTCAAATTAAACTTATTTACTATCAATGTAATCCATTCCCTTCGGTTTGTTTTGAGGAAAAAAAAATCAGTTTAGATAGTTTAATTGAAGCATTAGAGAATACCATGAAAGCGATTAATTGGTATTAAAAATTACCGTTCAATAATGTTTTAAGAGAAATAAAGATGAAACTTGATTATTTATCCCCAGACGTAATTAATGATTTGTGTAATGATGATAATTGGCGTTTAGATATAGATCCAGGTTTTGATAGTAAACATGAATTCTGGATGTGCTGGCGACATTTTTTATCTTTACCAAAAGACCCTTATTATGAGACAACTGAAGATGATTTGGCCGATTTTTTAACCTTTGATAACTATCCAATTTTGTTACCAGTTCCTCGTAGTCATCATCCTAAAATTTGTTTAATTCGTCTTATTCCTAGTTTCGATCAACAGACACTAACTTTACTACTTCATGATTCCTTTTATGAAGATTGGTTCCAGGATGAATGGGGTGCAAGATATGGTTTTTTAGCGATCGCAGATCGTTATCAAAAATTTGGTTATAATTTTTATCTAGCCAGTTAGTATCATTTTTCTTATTTAATTAATGAAGATTATGAAACAGCCAAATTAATTATGGCAGAAAAATTTTTTCAACAATGATCAAATAATAATAATTAATTGATCGTAAAAAAATAGTAAATTACTAAAATAATGCTAAAAATATTTGTTGATCGCGGTGGGACTTTTACTGATATCGTTGCAGTTGTAACTGATGCAGGAATCATCAATAAACTATCCCAAAAACAAGAACAATATTTAATTGTTCCGTTGCCTAACCAACAATGGATAATTGTCTATAAATTACTCTCAGAAAACCCTGAAAGATATCAAGATGCTGTTATTCAAGGGATTAGGGATATATTGTGTCTTGCTGATCATCAATCTATCCCAACGGACACAATAGAAGTAGTGAAAATGGGGACAACCGTTGCCACTAATGCGCTACTAGAAAGAAAAGGCGATCGCACAGTTTTACTAATAACAAAAGGGTTTAAAGATGCCCTAAGAATTGGTTATCAAAATCGTCCTAATATTTTCGCACGTCAAATTATTTTACCTTCAATGTTGTATGAATCAGTTATAGAAGTAGAAGAAAGATATGATACAAATGGAAATGAATTAATTCCTGTTAACTTAGACAAAGTAAGACAAGATTTACAACAAGTTTATAACCAAGGAATAAGAAGCTGTGCCATTGTCTTCATGCACAGTTATCGCTATCCCAACCATGAAAATCAAGTGGCAGAAATTGCTCAAAATATCGGCTTTACTCAAGTTTCAATTTCCCATCAAGTCAGTCCCTTAATGAAACTGGTTTCCAGAGGAGATACAACTGTTGTGGATGCTTACTTATCGCCTATTTTAAGACGGTATGTTAATCAAGTTTCCAGTCAACTACCCAATACAAAATTGATGTTTATGAAATCAGATGGAGGGTTAATTGATGCTCATAAATTTCAAGGAAAAGACAGTATTTTATCCGGTCCTGCTGGGGGAATTGTTGGGGCAGTACAAACCAGTTTAAGAGCAGGTTTTAACGAAATTATTACCTTTGATATGGGAGGAACATCTACAGATGTAGCCCATTTTAAAGGGGAATATGAACGACAATTAGATAATGAAATTGCTGGTGCTAGAATGCGAGTTCCCGTATTAAGTATTCACACCGTTGCTGCGGGAGGAGGTTCCATTTTATACTTCGATGGTGCTAGTTTTAAAGTAGGTCCAGAATCCGCAGGTGCTAACCCTGGTCCGGCTTGTTACCGTCGAGGAGGCCCGTTAGCTGTAACCGATGCTAACGTCATGTTAGGGAAAATTCAGCCTCACTATTTTCCCCATATTTTCGGAAAAGAAGGTAATTTACCTTTAGATAAAGAGATAGTTAATAATAAATTTTTAGAACTATCAGAAGAAATTTATAAAGCGACAAATCATCAAAATAGTCCTGAAGAAATCGCAGCAGGTTTTATTAAAATTGCTGTGGAAAATATGGCGAATGCCATTAAGAAAATTAGTCTACAAAGGGGTTATGATGTCACTCATTATACCTTATGTACCTTTGGAGGTGCGGGGGGTCAAGTTGCTTGTTTAATTGCGGATACATTGGGTATAAAAACCGTATTTCTTCATCCTTATGCGGGAGTATTAAGTGCTTATGGAATGGGATTAGCTGACATCAGAGTAATTAGAGAAAGTGCTATAGAAAAACCTTTACATCAAGACTTAATTACTGAGTTAAAACCAGTGATTAATGCGTTGGAAAATGAAGCTAGAAACGAACTTGATGAACATGAATCCATTAAAGGAGAAAAAATTGTTTCTAAAGTCAGTTTAAAATATCAAGGAACTGACTCAACGTTATTAGTAGACTTTGCTGATGATGTTACAGTAATGCAGACAAATTTTAAAGAAGAACATCAGTTAAGATATGGTTTTATTCAACCTCAAAAAATGCTGATTGTAGAATCAATTTCTGTGGAGATTATTCAAATTATGGATAGTCCTGATGAACCATTAATGACTCGTATTCGTCCATTAGATGAGTTACCTAAACCTGTAGAAATCGTTCCAGTATTTACCGAAAATAAATGGCAAGATACACCAATTTATCAACGAGAAAATTTACAACCTCAAGATAGTATTAAAGGTCCAGCAATTATTATTGAAAAGATTAGTACAATTATGGTAGAACCTCATTGGAGTGCAAAATTAACTGAGTATAATCATTTAATTTTAGAACGAAATTAATGTCAAGTAAAAAAATAAGGAAATGTTATTAGAAGTAACTCAAGTAAAAAAGTTGAAGATGCTTTAAACAACATTAAAGAAGCAATTGAACTTTATTTAGGATAAACATCATCTCCTATTTACTGATAGAGTCGATTCAACCAACTAAGAAAAGCTTGGATAATGTCGTTATCATATTTCAATATTTTTGCTGTTATTGCTTGTCCCATTGGCATTCCTGGTTTTTCTTGCCATGCTAACCAAGTATGAATGAAAGCTTTTGTTCTATCTTCTTTAGTATAAAGATTAATTTTTAATGTTTCAATTTCATTTAAGATTTCGTTAGCTTTCAATTGTAATTGATCATCATTAGGAATTAAATAAGAAACAAAATCTTCTAATTCTCCTATTAATTGATTATTAGGCATTATCCACACCCCAATTTTAGGTAGTTCATTTTGTTCATAAATCCAACCTTCAGCACAAGGAGTTTTAGGAATATTATCATAACCTACTGATTTTAGTTTATTACTAATTGCTTGCCATCTTGCTTGTAAATCTTGATCAGCATCAACCACGATTCCTAATGTTTGTAAATAAGGTTCTTTTAATCTAATAGGTAATCCTAATAATAATGCTTCTACTCCTGTTGCTTTTTTTCCATCCGATAATTCTATAGAATCAGGTAATTCTACGACAAATGTTTGAGATATATTATATTTTTTACATAATGCCCAAACAACGTGCCTATCATTATCTCCTTCTACTAAAAGCTGCTGTGGATGAGGTTGACGTGATGTTTTTCTTCTTCGCATTTAACGCACCTCAATACCTTGATTAACAGCAATAGAAACTTCATCAGCTTTATATTCTACTGCCCTAAGTTTTCCGTATTTACTATCTAGTCTAAATAGTTTACCCACTGATTTATTTTCTACGTCTTCTAATGCTTCTTGAAAAGCACAAATACAGTCCCAACTATGGGTAGTTGCAAAGATTTGTACATTTAATTCTTGTGCTGTTTTTATAAGTAAACGCCACATATCTGTTTGAGCTTTGTAATGTAATCCTGTTTCTATTTCGTCGATTAATAATACTCCATTTTCGCTTCTTATTATTAACATACCTAATATGAGTATTTTAGATATTCCTTGTCCCATACTGTTAATAGGAATATAATGATTAATGCCTTTGATTTTTAGAAAAGGAAATCTAGGAATTTGTTTAATAGGTAGATGTATTTTTTCTATATTAGGATCTATGATTTGTAAAGCTTCTATGATTTTGTCTTCTTTCGCTTCTAAAATAATAGAATCCCATAAATCGTCTATTTTGTATTTTGATTGTTGATCATTAAATAAGAAATTACAGTTACAAGGATAATGAAAACCTCTATATATTTCATTTATTTGATTGGTTGATAAGTCACGCCATTCATTTCCATACTTTTTCCTATAAAAAACTTTCATTTTTTTATTTGCATTATTGTACGAAACATATTCTCTAACTGAATAATCGATACGTCGATAAAATTGATTCTCTTTACCTATTATTTCTTTAAAAATCATATCTACTTCAGATGAAGAAGAATGCAAATTTTTGAGATTTATAGTTAATTTTATCGATTGCTCTTGCGAAGACGAAATTGATATAATGTATGCTTTTATTGAATCAAATTCATTATTATATCCATAATATAAGTTATTGAATATATATTTTTCTATAAACTGAGATGTTTGTTTTGTGTTATTTCCTATAAATTCAAATCTATGTTCTAAAATGTCAACTAATGCTACTTGCTCATTGTTATTTTTGGATTGATTAACTAAAAGATAAATAGCTTCTAACAAACTCGTTTTACCACTGTTATTATCACCAACAATTAAATTAACTTGTGCTAAACCATCAACATAAAAATCTTCAAAACAACGATAATTTTTAATGCTTAAATCTCGTATCATTTTTTTTCCTCTTTTAGTTATATGATTAATAATAAGTGAGGTGGGCAATGCCCACCCTATGGGGTTATTTAGGAACAACAAAGTTAACTAATTTTCCAGGGACAACAATTACTTTTTTAACCTCTTTCCCGTCTAAGTTACGTTTACCGATATCAGACTCACGGGCTAATTTTTCTAACTCCTCTTTACTGGAATTTGCTGGTACTTGAATGGTTCCCCTTGTCTTACCCATAATTTGAATCACTAGGGTAATTTCATCCACTACTAAAGCATCAGGATCAACCTCTGGCCAAGTTTGTAAATGGATTGAGGTTTCATGTCCCAAATTATGCCATAATTCCTCGGCAATATGAGGGGCAAAGGGTGCGAGTAAAATCAATAAGGTTTCAATTCCCTCTTGATACACTCTAGAATTAATACATTTTGCATCATTCAAGGCATTACTTAACTTCATTAACTCCGAAACTGCGGTATTAAATTGATAGTCCCCTTCTAAGTCTTCGGATATCTCTTTAATAGCGGTATGGATGGCACGTCTTAAGTCTTTTTCTTCTTTGCTTAACTCCTTTTTACTAATAACTTCGCCTTGCTTTTCTGCATAACCATTAACCAAACGCCACACCCGATTTAAAAAGCGAAATTGTCCTTCTACGTCTGCATCATCCCATTCTAAATCTTTCTCAGGAGGTGCTTTAAATAAGATGAACATTCTAGCGGTATCTGCCCCATATTTTCCTAACACTTTTTGAGGATCAACGCCATTATATTTTGACTTAGACATCTTCTCATAAAACACCTCTAAATCATCCCCAGTATCGGGATCTGTGGGACTTTCAGGGTTAACTTTATCCACAGGAATATATTTACCTGTTTTGGGGTTTTTATAGGCCATTGCTTGCACCATTCCCTGTGTCAAAAGACGCTTAAACGGTTCATCTACATTCACTAATCCTCTGTCTCGTAATACTTTAGTAAAAAAGCGCGAATATAACAGATGTAAAATAGCGTGTTCAATACCTCCAACATATTGATCCACATTCATCCAATCATTGGCTTTTTCTAACTTAAATGCTTCTTGTTCATTCATTGCATCCGTGTAACGTAAATAGTACCAAGAAGAATCAATAAAAGTGTCCATCGTATCCGTTTCACGCTTTGCAGGTTCCCCACAACTGGGACAAGGAACATTGATCCAATCTTCTAATTTTGCCAAAGGAGAAGCCCCACGACCTGTAAATTCGACATTTTCAGGCAATTTAACAGGTAAATCGGCATCAGGAACCGCAACCGTCCCACAACTGGGACAATGCACCACAGGAATAGGACAACCCCAATAACGCTGACGAGAAATTAACCAATCTCGCAAACGATACTGTATCCTTGCTTTACCGTAACCTTGTTTCTCTGCATAGTTAATAATGGCGGTTTTGCCTTCTGTGGACTGCATTCCGTCGAATTCACCGGAATTGACCATAATTCCAGGTTCGGTGTATGCTTCTGTTAACGTGGGGTTGCTATCCTCGGAATTTTCAGGAACAATAACAACTTTGATCGGTAACTCTTTCTCCGTTGCAAACTTAAAGTCACGGGTATCATGTGCCGGTACACCCATCACCGCACCAGTACCATATTCATACAATACATAATCTGCAATCAAAATGGGGATTTCTTCGCCATTGAAGGGGTTAATAGCAGTCCCTCCGGTCAATATACCCCGTTTGGGTTTATCTTCTGCTGTACGTTCAATTTCGCTTTCGTTGGATACCTCTTCAATAAACCCTTCTACGGCTGCTTTTTGCCCCTCTGTAGTCACTTTCGGGGTCAAAGGATGTTCGGGGGCCAAAACTACATAAGTCACCCCATAAACGGTGTCGGGACGGGTGGTAAAGACGGCTATTTTTTCGTCACTATCCTTGACAGGAAACTCTAAATATGCGCCCACAGACTTCCCGATCCAGTTTTCCTGCATTAACTTGACACGATCGGGCCATCCTGACAGTTTATCCAAGTCGGTTAACAATTGTTCTGCATAGTCCGTAATTTTAAAGAACCACTGACGCAACAGTTTCCGTTCTACTTTAGCACCCGATCGCCAGGAATACCCCTCACTGTCCACCTGTTCATTCGCTAACACGGTTTGATCGATGGGGTCCCAGTTAACTGCTGCTTCCTTCTGATAAGCTAACCCTGCTTGATAAAATTGCAAGAATAACCATTGCGTCCATTTGTAATAGTCTGGGGAACAGGTTGCCACTTCTCGATCCCAGTCGATAGAGAGTCCCAAAGTTTGCAACTGTTGCTTCATTTGGGCAATATTTTTATAAGTCCAGTCTGCGGGGGGAATATTGCGATCGATGGCTGCATTTTCCGCCGGAAGTCCGAACGCATCCCACCCCATCGGATGTAAGACTCGGTATCCTTGCAATCGTTTGAGACGGGCGATAACATCTGTAATAACATAGTTGCGAACATGGCCCATGTGTAGGTTTCCGGATGGGTAGGGAAACATGGATAAGGCGTAAAATTTGGGTTTATCGCTGTTTTCTGGGGTTTTGTCTAACCCCTGTTTAACCCAGTCTTGTTGCCATTTTTGTTCGATCGCTGCTGCGTTATATTGGGACTCCACGAATGTTTACTCCACTGCTATTTCCAAGATCAATTATCCCTGATTGTTGGGGTATGTGTGGGGAGGTTGGAAGGTGATCGTTATGCAGAAGTTAGAAGACATAACACTTCCCAAATTCATACATTCTCTTAAGAATTGGGAGGTTTAATCATGCTACAGTATATATTGAGGTTGTATAACTACACCCAAACAATCTCTCATGAAGCGTCCAAAATTCTTTAAACCGCCAGGTTTTTACACAACCATTACTGTCAGTGTTCTTGTGATAGGGATAATAGCTTTATTTGCTATTTATAACCCTAAGTTTGCAGGATCATTGAACATTTCTATAGGAAAAGAAGGGGGAAGTATATCTATCCAGAAACAATCTCAATAGCATAGTCGTTCCTCCCTCTCTACAATCAAGTAAATTTTTTCTTCAACTTATTATTTTACACACAGTATTTCACCTTTTCAATCAGGGTGAATACTGTATTTTGTCTATTAATGTGTTTGTTATGAGAGCATAATATTATTATGCCCTTACAGTAATTATAATGTTTTGTAGGGGGTTAACAGTGTTAAACCCAACATATTAGGATGACTGCTTAGTTTTATTCCTCCCTATTTAAAGATGAATTAAGCTGTTGAATTTCTTGTACATTTAGTCCTGTTAGTTTAGCAATATCTTCAAGATTCATGTTATTTCTGAGCATATTTAAAGCAATATTTTTAGTTGCTTCTTGTTTTCCTTTCTTTTCTCCTTTAACTTCACCTTCATGGAAAATTTCTTGATAAATAACTGATTCTTTCATAATGTTAATCCTGAGTTTGACTCCTCTTTATTCAAAGACGAATTAAGTTGTTGTACTTGTTCTAAGGTTAATCCTGTTACTTTAGCAATATCCTCCATATTCATGTTATTTTTAAGCATATTTAAAACAACATTTCTAATTGCTTTAACTTCACCTTCATGGAAAATTTCTTGATAAATAACTGATTCTTTCATGATATCACTCCTAAGAATACGTTTAATACTGTCTTGATCTAATTTTAACCCAGATAAAATGGCTGTGGATGCACTAATATCACTTTGCTGTTGTTTATTGGGCATACTATCAATAATAGCAGCAATTTGGGTTAAGGTTTCTGTTGGGTTATCAGTACGAGTTAGTACAGCAAAAGGTAATAACCCTGAGTTATTCAGAAAACTATCTGTTGGTTGTTCCCACAATCGAATAACATTAAATTGATGACGTAAATTCGTTAATTCAAACGTATTTTGATACACGAATTCTGAATTACTAGGTTTCAAATAGATCACCACTTGATACATTTCTTTATTGGGATAGCGACGATAAACCCGTAAACGATAGTCAGTCATCCTAAAAGGTATGTCTTCATCCGGTGAGGTTTGAAACTCAATATGCAGTACAATATCATCCGATTGCAAAAAGATTAAAGAATCTGCTCTAATAGGATTTAAAGATAGTTCTGTAGGTTTTAATTCTGTGAGTTCGATGGGTTCATTTAATAACCAGTTAGCAAAGTCACGACTAAATTTTTCTGCTAAGAATTTACAAACATTATCATACATCAGAAACAACAATAAGTTAACAACATCAGGGCATAATACTATTATAACCTTACGATAATTATAATATTATGTCGGGGTTTAACACTGTTAAACCTAATTTTGTCAATATTAACATTTCCATTGATTTAACCAGCGAATTTATCCTTGTAATTCCTCTGCTTCTGTTTCAGATAACATTTTACTCAATGCAGCAATTAAACTTGATAAATTCCAACTACTTTGTGCTGCTAAGATAATACCATAATGCTCTTGATATCTTTCTCCTAAGATTTAAAAATCTCGAATATTAAAAGTAAAAATACATCTTTCTTGTGCTGTTGCCCCTAATAATTGTATATCATCACTTGCATCTAATGCCATCCAATCTGTCGGAGTTCGAGTAACATCATAACCTTTATTAATTAAAGCACTGTATAATGCTTTAATAGAAGTATCAGCATCTAAATGTAATTTTAACTTACTCATTATAGATAGATTCAAGAACTTTATCAGTAGCGATCGCTGTATCAATTTCTTGACGATGTTGTTCATAAAATGCCATAACATTATTAACTTGTTCTTCGCTTATTCCATATTCATCAGCAACTTGTTGAGGCGTTAATTGCCAATTTTTAACCGCAATAACTAATGTTTTAACTTGTATATTTGTTCCTCGTAATTTAGGAATTATTTGACCTTCTTGATTACGAGAATAGATAATGCCTGAAAAATTTTTGTCATCTAAATTTTGTTTTAAACTACCAATCTTTTCAGCGATCGCCCAAATAATTAGATTATCTAATGTTATACCTTGATCAGTGGCATATTTTTCTGCTTCTTGTTGTAATTGAGGCGGTAAATTAAGAGAGTATTGTGTCATTATTACAAAATTCCAACAATCTATATCTTGAGTATAGCCTAATTTTCCTATGATTCTCTATCAACCCAATAATTAGGTTGACGTTGAAGTTGCATAATAGCAATAATGAAAATCTCTGTTTCTTTTAATTAATATATAACACCATAAGGAAAAGTCAAGACTCTACATTTTCGAGTATTTTTTGATAGTGGCAGCCAAGCTTCTGGAAACTTTTCAATACGTTCTAAAGTTTTTTGTATTTCTAAAATGAACTGATCCCCTAATGCTTGACTAATACTATCATAATAATTAACAGCGTCTTCTAATTCTTGTTTCGCTTGTGGGTGAAATTCAAAATTCATTATTTTCGCTTTAAATTAAGTTGCTGAAATACTTCATTTTTACTAATTGTTTTGATTGCTCCTTGTTCTATTTGTTCCACTCTTTTTTCTGCTTCTTCTGACCAAATTTTCTCAATTTCTTCTTGCTTTTCATCATCTAAACTCTTTAATAAGTGTTCAGCTAACATTACTTTTGAACTAGGAGATAAAGATAATGCTGCACTGAATATATCATCATAAGTTTCTGTATTCATTTTTAGATACCTCAATGAATTATCTTAAAAAACTATATGTTATTCGATGATAACACAAATTTTCATATTATTTTAGTTCAATTAAAATTTTAGCTAAATCTGAAGCAATTTCGATCACTTCTTCAATGGTGTTACCCTCAGCAACTAATCCTTGTATTTGATCGCTAGTTGCGACAAAATATTCTTGTCCTTTTTCTTCAAACTTTTCTATTTTTAATGTAATTAAAGTTTTCATGATCAAAATGTTAAAGTATATCCTAATTCTGTACGAACTTCTAAACAAGTAAGAATAGCATCTTTAATATTATTTAATGCTTCTTCTTTTATTTGACCTTGACTAATACAACCAGGAATACTTGGACATTCAACAATCCACATATTATCTTCATCTTGTTCAAGAATTACATTAAATTTCATCTTTTTTAGCTAAATCTTGATACTATTTTTTAGTATAGCTTAAACTCTTAACTCAATTTAGAGGAAATAAGTGTTAAACTTAGAATGTAGAAATTATAAATGTAATCATGGTATCTACTCCAGATAATAAAGCTTTGCAAACAGAACAAGAAACGGGTCGAATTTTAGCATTTATCAAAGAAAAAGGTTGTAATACAGAACTTAAAACGGGTTTACATCTTACTCCTGCTGAGAAAGGAAGTGGTAAAGCTGATATATCAATTAATCATGACCAATTTTTTGCTGAATAACTTAAGAGAAAGTGAAAATACGAGGAATAATTGCAGATACAGGGCCTTTATATGCTGCTATTGATATAGACGATTATTAAACGATCAAAAAATAATCCACACTGATATTAGCCTGTTTTAAAATATTTCTTAAAGTCCCTTCTTTTATTTCTCGATGATGTGGAATAGTTGTCCTTAAATTAGAATTAGTATTAATCCAGATTTCATGATCTCCTTTCGCTTGACGATAAAATTCAAAGCCAAGTTTTCTTAGTTTTTTTGTCACGACTTGATAAGAAAATCCCGATAGTCTTCCCATTATACTTCTACAATTAAAGGATATTCAAAACTATCAGGGATAGCAGTTAATTGATTATGGTTTTGTTGCTTCTCTTGATCCATTTCAATTAAAATTTTAGCTAAATCTGAAGCAATTTCGATAACTTCTTCAATGGTGTTACCTTCAGCAACTAAACCTTGTATTTGATCGCTAGTTGCGACAAAATACTCCTGTCCTTTTTCTTCAAACTTTTCTATTTTTAATGTAATTAAAGTTTTCATGTTCTAAAATGATAATGTTTTGTAATGGTTTAACATTGTTAAACCCAAGATATTAAGATTACTATTTAGTTTTATTCCTCTGTATTTAAAGATGAATTAAGTTGCTCAATTTCTTGTAAATTTAATCCTGTTAGTTTCGCAATATCGTCTATATTCATTCTGTTTCTGAGCATAGTTAAAGCAATATTTCTCGTTGCTTTTTGTTTACCTTTGATTTCACCTTCATGGAAAATTTCTTGATAAATAACTGATTCTTTCATGATATCGCTCCTTAGCTTGATTCCTCTGTATTTAAAGATGAATTAAGCTGTTCAATTTCTTGTAAACTTAATCCCGTTAGTTTAGCAATAACGATCTACGCTTTTAGGTTTAGGATTTTACTCACACTCAGTCTGTCAAAAACGAAAGACTTTATTCTCATAAATCATTCCTGATTGCTATAGGAATGGTGGGCAATATTTATCTCTAGTTATCCTTCTCATCTGTCTTAAAAGTTTGCCCACCCTACAGATTAACTAAAATACTAATTAATATTATATAAAAAATCCCCAACTTTTACAGTTGGGGTAATTAACAATTCTGTAAACAAGGTTTATAGTAAATAAACCAAGATAAAAAGAATGATCCAAATGACATCAACAAAGTGCCAGTAAAGTTCGGCTGCTTCCACCCCGAAAAAGGACTCACTACTATAATGTCCTGGTTTACGAGAACGCCATAAAACAGCCAGGGTTAATAACAGTCCAAAGGTCACATGAAGACCATGAAATCCGGTTAAAGCGTAGAAAGAACTGGCAAATAAATTGGTGGTTAACCCCATCTCTAGATGGAAGTATTCATACATTTGGCCCATGAGGAAAATAACCCCCATAACCGCAGTCAAACCAAACCAAAGTTGTAACCCAGAAACATCATTTTTCTTAATGGCAGTTTGTCCTTTGTGCATGACAAAACTACTAGAAACCAGGATAATCGTGTTAATTCCAGGTAATAATAATTCTAGTTCTGGTGTGCCTTCAGGGGGCCAAACTGGTAGCACAGTTCTATAGATTAAAAAGGCTGCAAATAAGCCCATAAAAATTGCACTTTCTGCTACTAAAAACAGGGCAATACCAAATAGTCGATGATCGGGATGTCCCTCATGGCCACCGTGATGGCCACTGTGTTCGGGAACCGTTCCTTGAGGTTGTTGAATCGCTGATCCTTGCATAAGAAATTGAAAGGTTGAAATGATGTAATGACAGTTGAAAAAAACGGTAAGGGCTTAATAATATTAAGCCCAGAGGACAAGAAAAATTACTTAGAATTAGCCCCAACTTCGGCTAACAGATCTTCGACGCTTTCCTCCGTATCAACTCCTTCGGAGTCGGTACCATAATCATAGGGACCTGCCCATAACATGGGTTCTTCATCGAAGTTTTCAATAGCAGGGGGAGAAGAGGTTTGCCATTCTAAAGTAAATGCACGCCAAGGGTTACGGCCTGCTTTTTCCCCTTTGGTTAAACTAAGGAAAATATTAATCACAAAGGGAAGACTAGACAGGGCTAAAAGATACGCACCCATCGTACAAATTTGGTTTAAGGGTTGAAACTCGATGTCATATAAAGCAATACGACGGTTCATTCCTAATAACCCTAGTTCGTGCATGGGTAAAAAGGTGATATTTAAGCCAAGAAACAGCAAGATAAAATGGGCTTTTCCTAAGGGTTCATTGATCATTCTGCCAGTCATTTTCGGGAACCAATGATAGAACCCGGCAAACAGTCCCATCGCTGCCCCACCAAAGAGAACATAATGGAAATGTCCCACGACAAAGTAGGTGTCATGGACATGGATATCAAAGGGAACAGACGATAACATCACACCTGTTAACCCACCCACTAAAAAGGTAGCAATGAAACCCACACCAAAACACATAGCGGTGTTGAGGTTGAGTTTTCCGCCCCAAATAGTGGCACACCAGCTAAAGATTTTGATGCCGGTAGGAACAGCAATGAGCATGGTAGCAGCCATAAAGAAGATCCGCAACCATCCAGGGGTTCCACTGGTGAACATATGGTGCGCCCAAACAATTAAACCGAGGAAACTGATGGCTAAACTGGAATAGGCGATCGCTCGATATCCGAAAATAGGTTTGCGGGCATGAACGGGCAGCACATCGGAAATTACCCCAAAGAAGGGTAAAATCATGATATACACCGCAGGGTGGGAGTAAAACCAGAACATATGCTGGTAAACTACCGGATCGCCGCCTCCTGTGGGGTTAAAGAAGCTGGTTCCGGCGATTAAATCGAAGGATAACAGAACTAAAGCAGCAGCGAGTACCGGAGTGGATAGAAGAATTAAAGCAGACGTTGCCAGCATAGACCAACAAAATAGAGGCATACTGTGCAAGTCCATATCTTTAACTCGCATCTTAAAGATGGTGGTGACAAAATTAATTGCCCCCAAAATCGAAGAAGTTCCCACCAATAGGACGCTTAAAATCCAAATTTCCTGACCCCAAACCCCGCTAACTAAACTCAGGGGTGGGTAGGAAGTCCAGCCAGCTTGTGCCGCCCCACCATCTACAAAGAAACTGAGGAGTAGGAGAATACCCCCAGGAGGGGTTAACCAGAAAGCCACAGCGTTGAGGGTGGGAAATGCCATATCATCAGCCCCGATCATTAGGGGGATCAAATAATTGGCAAAAGCAGCCCCGGCAGGAACGATCCATAAAAAGATCATAATGGTGCCATGTATGGTCATAAACTGGTTATACATGGCCGGGGTAATAAAATCGGGATCGGCGGTGGCGAGTTCGGTACGAATAACCTCAGCAAACGCCCCACCGATAAAATAGAACGCGAAGGACGTAACTAAATATTGAATACCAATCACCTTATGATCTGTACAAAAGGTGAAATAGTCCGTCCACTTCCTTTGTTGATGTTCCATGTGGGTTGATTCGACGGTGATTGTCATAGAAGGTTTATCAATGGTTACGATACACTTTGCAAAATAGTTGCAAACAAGACGGTGAGTCAGGAATCTAAAGGAGAAGTCTTTGAGTCAGAAGTTAAATGCTTTCTGTATCTAGGTTTGAACTTCTCTGAGGGTTAAAAAGCGTGATCGGAATGATTACTAGCTAATTCAGCTACCATGTGGTGATTCATGCCCATTTCTTCGGCATAAGGGCTGAGAAATTCTTGATCGCTCATGGTTTGAGGGTCAACTAAGGCAGTTTCTCCCACGTTGGCTTCTTGTACCGGTTTATTGGCTTCTTCCCATTGGGCATAAGTTTCTTCACTATCCACGTGAAGCACTGATTTCATGCCTCCGTGATAGGCCCCACAGAGTTCCGCGCAGATGATAGGATAATCCCCTTCACGATTAGCAGTAAAGGCTAAAACTGCCTCTCGGCCAGGAATCGCATCTTGTTTTAAACGCAGTTGGGGAACCCAAAAAGCATGAAGTACATCTCCTGCATTAATATTTAGTTGTACAGGGCGATCAATGGGGACATGGAGTTCACCGGACACAATACCCGTTTCAGGATAGGTGAAAATCCAGGCGTATTGGATGGCTTTTACCTCCACCATCACAGCCGGTGTGTTGCCTGTTTCAAAATTGCCAATCCCCAAAGCCATTTGATGATGGTGGCCACCCATAGCAATTTGTTGAGGCGGGGTATCTTTGGAAATGACGGGGTCGAGTCCCCCCATATTGTTGTAAGCTTCAAAGCTATACAAAGCAAGAATGAAGACAATAATCGTAGGAATAGCCGTCCAGAGAATTTCTAAGGGAACATTCCCTTCAATGGGAGGCCCGTCGCTAGTGTCTCCTTTACGACGACGAAATCGAATGACACTGTAGATCAAGACGCCTTCTATCAATAGAAACAGTCCAGTCGCAATAGTCATCATAAAGTTGAATATATTGTCTACCTGTTGGGCATCCTCAGAAGCAGCCACCGGCATGAGGTTATGGTTTTGACCGTACCAGAGACTGGCTAATGTAATGACTATACCAACGAGTAAGGTGATAATGTTACTTGGAATCTTCACAGTGGTTGATGAGTTAGACGATTACCTATCTAATTACGGTAAGGCCAACTTTTAAAAATGATTGGCTTTTTTACAACAGATTTAAGGATCTTTTGTTTTTCTTTAGAATTAAACTGAATTGAAATTTATAGAAATTGAAAAAATAATCTTAAGAAATGAGAATTTTAGTTTTTTTTAAGATAGAGATGATAACTTTGAATTAGGATAAAAATAATGTAAGCGTTAGTTTTAAACTGATGGTGAGTGCAGTGCGGTCTTGGACGGGGCGTATAAACTCCTGGGGACACCCCAGGAGACAGCCCCTCCGTTTTCCGCCGAGGAGCAACTGCCGAACCCGAAGGGCTGACGGCTGATAGCTGAATGCTTACAGAATAATAGAGTTGACTCTAATCACCCTTAAAACATGACAACAACACAAACACAATTAAATTTAATTACTAATATTACAGGGGAACCCTATCAACCAGCGAGACTTTATTATTATGTTGCTAATAAAAAAACCGTTTTGGGGGTGTTTAATAAATTAAAATGTATGGAGTATTATGAAAAGAGCGATCGCTGGTATTGGTTTTATCAAGAAGAAGCTAAAAAAATTCGTTTTCAACAGTCTTATAATAAAATTCCTAAAGAAAGTCGCCCGGTTCCTTTAGGTTATTTTCAGTTAATTGATGATGATTTAATGATTTTAGAAGCTAGGTCTTTTCAAAGGATGATAGAAGGAGTAAAATTCTTTAACACGAGACTGAATTGGCGTGCAGCCGAACCCATTCGATTAGCGATCGTTAATAAATTGTTTGGTTGTTCTCCTGATGAAACCCCTCAACCTCCCAATTCGTTTGCAGAATTTTTTGATAGGGATGATATTGTTATTCACAATCCTGAAACCTTAGAAGAAGAAATTAATACTATTATTAATCAATACGAAACAGAGGAAGAAAAAGATCAAGCCGTTACTGCTTATATGGAAGAAAAATCAAAACAGCCGTTACCTGAAATTGAAGAAATTGCCGTTAGTATTCATGAGCAAGGATTATCAATTTTAGAAATGGCCTTAAGAATGAAACATATTGAAGCTTGGGAACATTGGCAAGGAAATAAGTATTTTACACAATATGATTTAATTCAAAGTATGTTAAATGACTTGCCTAATAGTGAAGAGAATACCCAAGCAACTTTAATGAGTTAGTTGATAAATGAACCTAAAATCCGCTAACATCAGAATAATCATTAACCCGTAGGATAACTATACCTATGGGTTCTTTCTATAACCACTGTGTTCACGACAGGAAAGGTAACAATAATTTTATGAATGTAACCAACCTTAACGCTAGAGACTTTTTTCGCTCTGCTTACGAAAATCGTTACACTTGGGATAAAAATTTTCCAGGTTATACCGCCGATGTCACCTTTAAAGAAGGCGATCGCACCTTTACTGGTCAAGTGCGAGTTAATGAAGATATGTCCACAGAAGTCTTTAATATAGAAGATGAAGAAGCCTTCAACCAAGTGAAGTCCCAACTCTGGGAAACAGCTATCCATCGGGTTCGTCGTTCCTTTGAGGATGTGCATGGACAAAATACCTTTCGCTACGGTAGCACAGACGACACCGGTGCCGTAGAAATCCTCATGGGAGGCAAATCAGAAGGCGATCGCTATAAACTTCGTTATCACGAAGTGTGTCATGTTCACCGTCATATTCACGGGGTTGTAGTTACCATTGACACTTTCAGCAGTCATAAGACAGAAGAAGGATATCTTTCTCACCGTTACGACTCTATTTATCATGATCCAAAAACTGGAGAACTCAAAGCCGGAAAACGGTATTTTGAAGATAATTACGAAAAAGTGGGGGGTTACTACATTTTAACCAGTCGTGTCATCACAGGGGAAGAAAACGGAGAAAACATCACCAAAAAATTCGGTTTTTCTAATATTAAATTATTACAACCAGCGATGGTATGAGATCGTTTTTTATCTTTGACCAATGAGCGGGGAAATCTTGACAATTTTTTAAGTGAATGTTAGTTTCCTCCTGTTGCCTCCTGTTGATGGTAATCAAATCCCATGGTTTGGGGATAACCATAGGCTTGTGGATAGAGCAACTGTTCTTTTTCAAAATTGCCATTGCCCTTTTCTTGTTCAACAGGTTGACGCAGTTGGTGGATAACGGGGTCGTCTCGGTCAGCCAGAACTAGATAGGCCGCTTCGGCATCTGGTGAGCCGAAAATAGTGAAGGCAGTATGCTCCTGATTCCACTGAAAGCTGAGAAGGAAAGGTTGTGTGCCTATGGCAGTCAGATTGACAGTTGCCTCGTCCTCTTTAGTTAGGGCAGGAAAATAAGCAGGCATCTCGACAGTTGCCCTTCCTTGGGAGTCAAGTTTGATCTTACCCCGATAGAGGCAAAGGTTCTCAGGGGATTCCACAAAACTATGCCTTAGGGTCTTATTGAGGGGATCGAGAGGATGGTCAATCAGGAAAGAACCCGCTCCCTTAGACAGACGGCCGTTGATGTTAACGTCACCTGTGAAGTAGCCAGCATAACAAGTGCCTTTATCACCACTATGGCGATAGGCAGTAGCATGGACCCCGTATCGGTAACCACTGCCCACACCATAGGCATAAGCCCTCAAACCATAGACTCTACTCCCACTCTCACCATAGGCAGTAGCATGGACCCCGTATCCGTAACCACTGGGACCAAGAGAGGTATGAGTCCTCAAACCACAGGATGTACTCCCAGAGGCCCAGACCTCTAACTTGGCGTAACCAGGATTCCAGCGACCAATGCTGACATTGCCTCCAGTAATAGCGAGGTCATTACCCTCCTCTAGTCTGAGATCCACGTATTTCCCAGGTTGGCCATATCCCAGATAACAACCCCGTCGATTATCGGTAGGTCGTCTGACTTCAAAGTAACCATAGTGAGCATCATTGGTGGATTGCGCTCGATGCCAGTAGTTGTTACCAGCAATAGAGGCTCGACCCCCTACATAAAGATTGCCTCGAACATCTAGTTTAGCCCCTGGGGATGGACTGGTGGTTCCAATGCCGACGCTACCAGTGATATCCATGCCACCATTGACTTGCAGGTAATCCCATAATCTGACGTATCGCCCCTTGGACGTTCCTGCTCTACCCAGAATCATCAGTGCGCCATGGCTGGCTGCGTTCTCGATCGCGGCGTAGCCATTGGCATTACCTACTCTGGTATGGTTATGGTCAGTTTTGGTGAAGTAAAGGTCTGAATTGCCAGCCCGAATATCTCCCTCAACATCTAACTTGCCTTGAGGTGCTGTTGTGCCAATACCGACGTTACCGCTGCTGACTGCTAGATAAGCATCTCGATGGACTGTGAGGGTTCCCTGCACTGATAGGTCTCCCTCATCGACTATGGTGCTGGAGTGAATGTTCAGATTAGCAAAATTGCCTCCATCTTCTCTCGCAATAACTACACTGTCAGTGCTGGTCGGAACGGTAATCTGCAACCCTCCGTTGTCGTTCGGTCCAATTTTGCCTGAAAGTGTTTCATCTAGGCTGGTTGATGTAGTCCCGTCAACGGTATTGGATGTTGCCTCTGACCGTTGAATGCGCAGCTCTTCCACAAATTGTCCAATCAGACGTCTGCGGTAAAGAACAGCGCTATCCTGGTTTTTGAGAGCGATCAGGTCACCCGAAGAATTGATTTCAGCGATCGCTAAGATGATTGAACTACCATCATCCACATAAGCACCATTACCGGCAGCATTTTGCAGCCGGACAAGCGGTACCTGTTCTTGTCGTCCCCCTGAACCTTCAGTTGCTCTGAGAATTTCTGAGTACTGAATAGTGACGTAAACATTGGCTGTACCTGAGGCTGGGGTATGACTCGCCAATGGAAGTTGCACAGGTACAGGCACCTCTGTGTGTGGGTCTCCTGATGGGTTTGGCCCCAAATCCGCTTGCCCATCAGCAGATAAGGCGATCAATTCACCCTGGGCATTTAGGGCGACACCGGGGTGGATCACAACCTCTGATCCGTTAATCGTTCCACTGACTTCCAGCCCTTGGGCAATTCCCCAATCATGCAAATTGGTGTTATGCATTCGTTCCAGCGGTCGGTGAAACTCCTGCAAATCTTCAAAGTGGTTTCGACTAGCATGAGGGAACTGGAACCCAGAATCGGGATCAAAGTATTGATTGCGTTTGACTTGTTCGTATGCCATGATATACTCCTAATAGTGAAATAATTAGATTGGCTCCGCCAGTTTCGCTGTGGGGAACTCCGTAATGACTCACCTCGATCGCTAATTAACAGTGCACCACGACGATCAATAGCCATCTTCGTGGGGTTCACTAACTGGCGTTCAGGAGTCACCCGCGTAATGGTGGGTGGTGACTGGGATAAGTCAACGCGATAAATTGCTGCAGGTTCAGCTAAGTAGCGATAGGCTGGGTCATTCCCTTCTGGATCTGCAGAGTCATAACCCCTACTGCCTCAGGCCCATAAACAACTCGCGCAGCAGTAATGGCTTTTTCTAATAGGCAATCAAGTCGCTGGAGATACAGAAGGAGACTCGTGACATACCCACGCATTCCGCTACGCTTCATACGGGGCTTCCTCTTTCAACGGGATCAGCCTACACAAAACAAGTTTTGTTTTGGTCTTACGTTCCCTCCGCAGGTCTTACTCACAAAAGTGGTACTAACTGGCGTACAGTTTTCACTGCACCGAGGCCGACTCCCTGTGTCCCAAGGAGTATAAATTGTTCTTCGACAAATCACTGTTTGGACTTACGCTATTGCTGCCGACTTTTTGATTCTTCAGCGATTTCTTTTCCCGATCTGACACCGAGTACATACTTTAGTTACCTCTTGGGTGGCCTCATGGAGTTCGGGTGGGTCGCAACCAGAAGACAGTATATCACAAAAGTGCTGTCTTGGCTATCATCCCTCGATTTTCGTACCTCAATCGGGGATTTCTCGCCAAGAATGGGTTAAGGCAAGATGTCTCACCTTCTATACCCGCCTTTTCCGGGATAGTTTTCTTGGTTTCTACAAACCCGAGCATCTGTGTTTCCGCTCCTTTTATTAGAGGGATAAGAAGCGCACTAGCGGGATTCACTTTGCATAGCGTTTCTTGTTGTTGCGCTACCTTAATGCTATCTAAAAGCAGAGGTTGGCGAGACAGAAATGTAACAATTATATAGGAATGCCGCTAAGTTATCCGGCGATCGCTACGAACAGAAAAAGCCGGAAATCTCTGCTATACCAGCAATTCTCATTTTGAAAAATAGAACGACCAAGTTCTCTTTTTGCAGTAGAGAACGGTTCTAAAATTCTTTTGTGGCTGGAATCGGGTCTAATAAGGTTCGTATTTGATTATCATATCGGCATTATCTTTTCCTCTACTCTTTTTCATTAAATTTTGATGTTCTAAAAAAGAAGGGCATTGTGTAAAAAATACAGAAAACGCAGCTATAACAAACTCTTTTATTTCATAAGTTGTATTTGACCCTTTTCTTTTGTCTGGCAAATTATTCAATTGAAGAAAAAGAAATTCAATCACTGTTAGATAAGACCCCGTCGTTAACGGTGGGGTTTAATAATATTTGAGAAGTAACCTCACAAACAAAGCTTAGAAAATACCTATCAGCACTATCTTTAATTACGATAACAGATGACGATTTAGATGGTAATTTTCTAGACCAGACAATCTTTAACTTGCCTATTTTAGCTAAATCGACGTTATGCTGGTTGATTTTAAAACCATTATTAGTAAATTTTGCTGATTGTTTAGACTTCCGTTTTTTAAACCTAGGAGGTTTTATTTTAGCTCCCTTTCTTTTTCCCTTGCAGGAATCAAAAAAGTTCTTAAACCCTTGAGATAAATCTCTTAAAGATTGCTGTAACGGAATAGATGAAACATCTGCTAACCAACGCTTTTCATCAGTCTTTTTAGCCAAGGTTAAAAGAAAAACAGTTAGTGTGCCTTCAAGCTCGATCGCAAAGAATTTAATCATTTTCCTTTGGGATAATTTCACTAAATTCATAGGTTTGCCGAATATATAGGTGACAAACCTTTAAGGATTTTGCTTTCGGCAGCTAAACTAACTGCTCCACTGTTGTTCCCTAACCACTTACTATGATGAGGTTGATTTCTCAAAGAAACAACCTTAGTTTAGGAACTTAAGCTAGAAGTTAAGAAAGTTAAGCTAAAAAAATGGTGAAAACTCAGCCCTGTAGTCTATTTAAGTAATTTAGAACCTAAAAAGAGTATTTTTGCTTAAGATCGGATCAAAGTTGCTTAACTTCGGAAATGAACAGGGTGTATTGACGCTCTCCTGGCTGAAGCGCAGGAGATTCATAACGAATCCCTGTCGGGATGGTTATTTTCTTGATTGAATAGATTTAATTGGATAGTCAATTCTTTCAAGTTCCCAGGCACATCACGTTGGCTCTTACGAGCGTAATGTTTTCTCCGTTTATTCTCTGTTAATTCAGAGGTGGGCGTTCCACACTCCCCACACTCCCCACACTCAACTAACTAAAATTTTGATACACCCAATTGAAAACCGCTATGAGGATGTCAAAAATGCTAACATAAAAGCAGGGAGTTAATGGGAAATAAGCTTTTTTCGGCTCTGAGGGTCTGAAAGTAGAAAAATAAGTTTGGCTCAAGATGGCCAATATGAGGTTGAAGCCAGAGAAAGTTTAAGAGAAGAGGGAGTAAGTGATGGTCATGCCTCAACTAAATAATAAATCCCAGCCAGATTTTGAGAAACGGAATTGGCTTCGGCCTATTCTAATTGTCCTCATGTGGCTATTGATTTTCAATCTGTTTTTCACAAAATCTTCTGAGAAATCTCTGGTGTCTTACAGTGAATTTATTAAACAAGTCGAATCAGGGGAAGTCGCTCAAGTAGAAATTGGAACAGAGGCTATTGAATATACTTTAAAAGCAAAGCCAGAAGAGTCGATTTCTTCTACAAAAACTTTTGTGACTATTCCGGTTGCTCAAGATACAGAACTACCAAAACGCCTACAAGAACATCACGTAGAATTTTCAGCGCGGCCAGCTAATCATTCTGGGTGGATTGGTACGGTCTTAAGTTGGGTCATACCACCGTTGATTTTTATCTTGCTTTGGATCGGATTGCTCAGTGCCTCTCAATCAGCACAGAGTGGAGTGTTGACGGTAGGAAAAAGTCAAGCGAGGATTTACTCTCAAGGAGATACTGGGGTAACATTTAAAGATGTGGCAGGGGTAGATGAAGCCAAAGAAGAATTAGAAGAGATTGTTGATTTTTTAGAGAAGCCAGAGAAATATATCAGCTTAGGAGCAAAAATCCCTAAAGGGGTGTTGTTGGTGGGTCCTCCTGGTACGGGAAAAACTTTATTAGCCAAAGCCATTGCTGGGGAAGCCAGGGTTCCCTTCTTTAGTATCTCAGGCTCAGAATTCATCGAATTATTTGTGGGGATTGGGGCATCAAGAGTTAGAGACTTATTTCAACAAGCCAAAATGCAAGCCCCTTGTATTGTGTTTATAGACGAATTAGACGCATTAGGGAAACACAGAAGTAATATGGGAGCAATGATCTCCGGCAATGATGAAAGAGAACAAACGCTTAATCAATTATTGTCAGAAATGGATGGTTTTGACCCCAATACAGGAGTGATTTTACTGGCAGCCACCAATCGTCCCGACGTGCTTGATCCGGCTTTGTTACGACCTGGCCGTTTTGATCGTCAGGTGGTGGTAGATCGTCCTGACAAAAGTGGAAGATTAGCCATTCTCCAGGTTCATAGCAAAACAGTCAAATTAGGTTCTGATGTGGACTTAGAAACCTTAGCAGCAAGAACTCCAGGTTTTGCTGGGGCTGATTTAGCCAATTTAATTAACGAAGCTGCCTTGCTGGCCGCCAGAAAAAATCGTCAGGGGGTGATGATGGCGGATTTGAATGAAGCCAGTGAACGTATTGTCACCGGCTTAGAGAAAAAATCACGGGTTCTCAATGAGTTGGAAAAACAAACTGTGGCCTATCATGAAGTAGGTCATGCTCTCATCGCTGCGTTAATGCCGGGTTCAGGAAAAGTGGAAAAAATTTCCATTGTTCCTAGAGGCATTGGGGCTTTAGGCTATACTTTGCAACTGCCCACAGAAGACCGTTTTTTGATGCTAGAAAGTGAAATTAGAGGACGCATTGCCACCTTATTAGGAGGACGGGCAGCTGAGTCGGTCCTATTGGGCAGGATTTCTACCGGTGCTAGTGATGATCTTCAACAGGCCACCGATTTAGCTGAGAGGTTTGTCACACTTTATGGGATGAGTAAAAAACTCGGTCCAGTTGCTTTTGAAAAAGGACAACCAAAGTTTTTAGAAGGTTATGCCAATCCACGCCGTGCTATTAGTCCCAAAATTGCCGAAGTGATTGACTCTGAAGTTAAAGAGATTATGGATGTTTCCTATGAAGTGGCTCAGTTAACTTTAGCTCAAAATAGAGATTTATTGCAGGAAATGGCAGAAAAGTTATTAGAAAATGAAGTTTTGGAAGGGGATGTCTTAAAAGCGTTTCTGGAAAAAGTAGTTAAACCAGAGTTTCTTGAACAATGGGAAGAAACGGGATTGTTATCAACTAATAATTTACTGGACTCAGCTAATAAGGTCAAACAAATTGGTGAGAAGAAAATAATCTCTCTAACCTAACTTAATTAAATCCCTTTAACAGTTGTTCGTAGGTCATGGTAACCATCAAAGAAACATTCTGGTCGGCACTCACAGCAGCAGGGATGCCAGAAATCCCGGAGCAGTTTTCTGTTGTTCCCTTTCCCCAAAAAATTCCTCAGGCAATTTTGAGGGAAATTACCACTTTTATTGAGATTTTTGAGCGAGTAACTACCAGAAAGACTTGGTGGCAAAAGGTAACAGCATCCTCTCCCACAATCGCTCGTTTTCCTCGTCAGGAAGTCTGTTTTTTCAGTGCTTGGGACTTTCACCTCCCATGGGAACGACCTGGGGACTGGCAACTGATTGAATTCAATGATAATGGCTCGGGACTCCTCTATGCTGGCCTCATTAACGCTATTTTTTATCAACTCACTTCAACTTCAGAACGCAGATGTCTTTGTCCCCCTAAAACTTTCCCCCTTCTCAATGATTGGATAGCTCAGCTAGTCCAAAAAGAAGCCCAACGTTTTTTTGGCACTTTTCCCCCAGGATTATTCCTCATCCTAGACGATGCCCCATCCCTGCAATCAGGAAAATTTCAGTGGGAACTACGGCTGATGCGCGACCAATGGCGACAACGGGGATGGCCTGTGGAAATCGCTTCCCCAGAAGCAACCTACTCTCAGCAGCAACGGCTCTACTACAAAGGACAACCGGTTTCCTTTGTGGTTAACCGTTCTACCGATTTTTTCTGGACTTCAAAAGCCTTTTCTTCCCTCAACAAAGCTTACCAAGCCGGTCTTGTTTATGTCGCACCTAATCCCTTTACCTATGCAACCCGCAGTGATAAACGATTGTTGGAATTTCTCTCCCTTCCCCACTGGGACGAGGACTTGGGAATTGAAGCAAGCGAACGGATTCTGCTGAGTGCCCATATTCCAGAAACTTACTTAATACGAGAGGACAACCTTGAAGCTATTGCCTCTGACAAACAAGAGTTTTTTTTCAAACCCCTTTATGGATTTGCCAGTCGCGGTGTTCTCCCCAGTTCCCAAGTGGGGAAAACAAGGCTGCGTCGCCTACTCAAGAAAGGCTTGTCTTACGTGGCTCAAAAAAAAGTCAGCAAATCCCTTCTGCCTGTTCCTAACTGTAGCACCTGCCTCTGGACAGACCTGCGAGTTTGGGCTTATGATGGAAATATTTTTTTGCTTTCAGGACGGGGTTCAACAGACCCAGAAAGGCTTGACTTGACTTATCCTGGCGGTTGGCTGCCCACCTATTCTCATAGGGGTTTTCAATTGGGTGTATCATTATTCTAGTTAAGTTGAGGGTGGGGAGTGTGGGGAGAATTTTTATTTTCATCGTTAATCTATTGATATGAAAACTGCTCTCAGAAGATTATCTGTGTTAATTAAATAACTATGGTCTCCCAGAGCGAATGGGAAGCAACGCAGATGAGGCAAATTTGCTGAAAAGTAGGCTCTACTTGGGTTTGTTTGTTAACCGAGTAGTATTTGAAGGTGTGGGAGGTGTGGGGGGAATGTTTATTTTTCTGGTTAGTCTATTGATCTGAAAACTGCTATAATATAGGTGAGTCCTCTAGACAACATCATTTTAGTCTAGAAAACAGTAGCAACGTCTTTAACGAGGAGACAAGGCTAAACCAGGCTCTAGGAAGAGGCTACTAGGAAAAATCAAAAAGTGAGTGCTAGAGAGCGGTTTCATTAGGACATAGGTTCAGGAGGGAACCTTGGAAAAGTTAATACTAACTAGGAAACGGGCAGAGTAAGCAACAAACAAAGCTCGTTTCCCCTATTTAAAGCGAGAATTGTGTTGAGGAGAGTTTGAGGATAACTTCTCTTGAGGGACTAAAGATGAACCCTTTAGCCACGTCTTCTGGGACGGCTGGATTTAAGGAAGTAGAACATACAGCCGATTGGGCTTATCAAGTCTGGGGAAAGAGTTTAGAAGAACTCTTCAGAGAAGCTGCATACGGACTCTATTCTTTAGCTGGAATGCAATTGGCTAACGAATCAAGTATTCACGTCATAATTCAGTTACAAGGAATTGATAAAGAAAGCTTACTTATTGCCTGGTTAAATGAACTGCTCTATCTTTACGAAAATGCTAACTTAGGCTGTGACAGATTGGAGTTTCTGCAATTGGATGAAAGATGTCTCGTTGCAGATTTGGTATGTTTGCCCATCAAAACCTGGACGAAAGAAATTAAAGCCGTGACTTATCATAATTTAGCCATTCTTAACACTGAGACTGGCTTAGAAGTGACAATTATCTTAGATGTTTGAGAAGAAAGGGAAAGGTAAATGATTAAAAAACAAGATCTTCAATTTATTAATGATTATTTATGGGAAATTCCGACTGCCTTCAACGAAAAAATGACTGTTCCGGTCTGGATTTTTGCGGATGAAGGATTGTTAGAAGCAGCTCTCAACGATCTCTCCCTTATTCAAGGGGTCAACGTCGCTTGTCTTCCAGGATTAGTGGGACACGTGGCGATTATGCCTGACGTGCATCAAGGATATGGAATGCCCATTGGCGGCGTTATGGCATCCCGTGTTCCCGATGGTATTATTTCTCCTGGGGCAGTTGGATACGATATTAATTGTGGTGTACGTTTATTAGTCTCAGAGATTGATTACCAAAGTGCAATTCCTTATCTAGAAACCTTAGCTCATGTTCTTTATAGCAATTGTCCGTCTGGTGTCGGACGAAAGGGACAAATTTCTTTATCAGTTGCTCAATTAGAAAAGGTCTGTCATCAGGGGGCCTGTTGGACGCTTCAACAGGGTTATGGAACGGATGAAGATCTACGCCGAACTGAAGAATTTGGCTGCATAGAAGGAGCCGATTATAGTTCTGTCAGTGAGCGAGCTAAAGAACGAGGAAAAGGGCAATTAGGAACCCTCGGCGCAGGGAATCATTTTTTAGAAGTTGATGTAATTGAGGAAATATTTGACCCTCAAGCAGCTAATATTATGGGACTGTGGGAGGGATGTTTAGCGGTTCAAATTCACTGTGGTTCGAGAGGATTTGGGCATCAGATTTGTACTGATTATGTACAAGATTTCCAATGGGCAGTGATTAACTATGGCATTGAACTACCCGATCGCGAATTAGTCTGTGCGCCCCTAGATTCTCCAGAAGGTCAGTCCTATTTGGGCGCGATGAAAGCTGCCGCTAATTATGCCTTTGCCAATCGACAGACCCTTGCTCATCTAGCCAGATGTAGTTTCCAACAAGTTTTTGGTCTTCAAGCATCGGCAATGCCGTTACACCAAGTTTATGACATTGCTCATAATATGGCTAAGATTGAAAAACATCTCATTCAGGGAGAAAATTTAACGGTCTGTGTTCATCGCAAAGGAGCTACCCGCGCCTTTGGGTCTAATTTTGAGGACTTGCCATCAGAATATCGCGCCCTTGGGCAACCTGTCCTTGTTCCTGGGTCAATGGGAACGGAAAGTTGGGTTTTACTGGGAATCGGGGCCAATGATGAACTTTCGTTTGGGTCTAGCTGTCACGGTGCAGGGCGAGTAATGAGTCGCCACAAAGCGAAGAAATCCATTCGGGGACAATTACTGCGAGAAGAATTGGAAAAAGAAGGGATTAGGGTTCAAGTCGGTTCGCTACCTGGCTTGGCTGAGGAAGCACCATCTGCTTACAAAGATGTCTCACAAGTCATCAAAACAGTTGCTAAGGCGGGTATCGCGTCTCCAGTGGCTCGTTTGCGTCCTCTGGTTGTGGTTAAAGGGTAGAAACAGCTATTAGCTCACCAAGGCTGTTGCCTTGGAGGGAACGGGGAATGGGCAATAGTTTCTTGAGTGCGTCTTACATTCGCCGTGCGATAAGCGAATTACGCCTCACGGGGTGACAACCAGCATCAAGTCGAGATAGGGTGTAGGGTGTAGGGTGTGGGCTCTCGGTAAAAATTAGAAGATAATAAACCCCGCCGTTAACGGCGGGGTCTTATCCACCAACTCCCAATACTGCTCGGTTAACAAATTTATCTGTACTAGAATATTGATACACCCAATTGAAAACCGCTATACTCACCCCCTTCTTTTGTAGGAATGAATCGATGAATCACCTACCCTTTCTTTCTGACGATGATCTGATGCCGTCAATAATTGTTTTTCTTAATTTATATCTCAAAGCGTCCAAGGCTCTCCCTAATACGCTAACAGGACTCTCTTTGGATGAACGAGATCCCCAGATTATTGAACAATTAATGCCGTTTTTTGGCTGGATCTATCAATATTATTTTCGCGTGCAAACCGATGGCTGGCAACACATTCCCAAAATCGGAAAAGTTCTCTTGATTGGTTCTCATAATGGGGGATTAGCTGCCCCTGATACCGTGATGATGACCTATGATTGGTTTCGACAATTTGGCAGTGAGCGACTGGCTTATGCGCTGATGGATCGCCGAATTTGGCAAATTCTCCCTGGATTAGCACGCTTGGCGACTCAAGTGGGGACGATCCAACCGAATCCAACACTGGCCAGAACAGCATTACGCCGAGGGGCTGCCCTTTTAATCTATCCCGGTGGGGCTCAAGATGTGTTTCGACCTTATCAGTTGCGACATCGCATCAATTTTCAAGAACATCGGGGCTTTATTCAACTAGCCCTCCAAGAAGAAGTAACCATCATTCCTTTTATTTCTTATGGAGCTCATTCGACTTTAATTGTGCTGGGGGATATTTACCCCCAATTGCAACAACTGCATCGTTGGGGAATGCCTTGGTTGGGGGGAATCGATCCGGGGGTTTTTCCAATTTACTTGGGTTGGCCTTGGGGAGTGGCCATCGGTCCGTTGCCCAATATTCCTATTCCCCTGAAATTACACACCCGTGTCTGTCCACCGATTATCTTTGAGCGATATGGCCAGTTGGCTTCCCATGATCGAGAGTACGTTAAACAATGCTACCGTCAAGTGGTTGAGACAATGCAAGAGGAACTAGTGCAATTAGTGCGTGAAGAAGAAGGCTCTTGTCTCACACTCTAACTCCTGGCTCCGCTAGACATAAGGCTTGTGCCACTGTCTTTTGAACCCTGCGGTCATTCATCATAAAGGTATGGGTAACGGGTAATTCAATGATCAACTCTTGTTCTCGTAATCGTGTTTCACTAACTGCCACAATCCCGTCATTGGGTTCATCTCCAAACGGATTCCAGAATCCTCTAAGTCCGCCTGTTCCCGCCACAATGGTGTAAGGAGAGTCCAGTTTGGGCAGGGAGGAAAAAAAGGCTGGATTGGTTAGATTGAATCCACACTGACCCGTCCACCATTGAAAGGGAGGAACTCGCCAAGCATAGCGAGCTAGGCGAGGGGGCTGATTAGGTGTGCCTAACATGACGATGTGTTGTGGCCGCTCCAATGAACTTATTCCCAAGGCGGCGCGCATTAATAATCCGCCAAGGGAGTGCGCTACCACTCCATAAGCTCCTTGATGGCCTAGGTTTTGAAGATGCTCCCTCAAACGTTTAACTATTTTTTCAAAAGTTTCTGCAAAGGCAAGATAACCAAACTGTTCAGTTTCCGCTCCTTTTTGTTGTAAGTACCACTCAAGACCCACTAGGGATAAGGGGGTTCGACTAAGACCATGAATCAGTAATATTTTCATCTGATAACTCTTAAAACAATACTCAGAATACTATTTCGTATAATGCTTCTCTTTTATCATTTTAGTTAACAACTGTTTGCCCTGGCGTGGGGACACGGCTTAAAAGCCTTACTAGGTGACAGTTTCAGCCAACTGTGGCTGATGGGGTGACAAGGAGGTTAAAGTGAAGACAGGGTATGGGGTGTAGGGTGTAGGGTTTATTCTCCCAGTCCCCGTCTGTGGGGTGTAGGGTGTAGTGAAAATATGATGATCGCTTTTTAGATAATAATTATTAATTATTAATTATCAATTATTAATTATTCACTGTTCATTCTCAACGCTATTTAACATGGGTTGAATATCTTGATTCACCCATGCAACTATCAATTCATAACCCAAACTAAGAACGACTGGGCCAATAAATAACCCTAAAATTCCGTGGACTAATGTTCCTCCTAAAACCCCCACTAAAATGATAATCGTAGGAACTGGTAAACCTTGAGACATTAATATAGGTTTGAGGATATTATCGACTAAAGTGCAAGGAATCATCCAGATAGTGAATAATAATGCACCTAAAGTCCCCATGGTAGACCAGGCAAAAATGATTGAAGGAATTACCACTAAACCTGGCCCAATTTGAATAATAGCTAAAATCAAACATAATAAAGTTAATAAACCAGCAAAAGGAATTCCCCCTACCATTAAACCTATACCAATAAGAAGACTTTGCAGGACAGAAACCCCAATAATCCCCCTTGTTACCCCTCTAATAGTAGCAGTAGCCAATTGTAAAAATCCTTGGCCTTGTTGGGGTGTTATCCGTAGAAAAACTTGTCTAATACGAGAACTTAATTTCTCTGCATTAATGGTTAAAATTCCTGCAATAATAATAGACAGAATAAACTTTAGTAAAACGATCCCAATATTAGCAGCAAGCAATAATAAGTTTTTGGCTAATGCTTCTAATTGTGGTTGAAATTTACTTAAAACTGATACTAAATTAACGGATGCAGATGTCCAAATCTGATCAACCTTGTCTCCAATAACGGGCCAATTTTCTACACCTTCGGGGGGAGGAGGAACAGTAAAATTGCCAGCAGCAAGATTATCTGCAAAGGTTTGAGCATTACTGACGAAAATGGTTGCAATAATACTAACTGGGCCAATAATAACTGCAACCCCTAATAAAGTAAGAATGATTCCTGCTAATTTTCCTCGACCTCCTAAACGGTTTTTTAACCACAAAAAAAAGGGGAAAATAGCGATCGCTAAAATAATTCCCCAAAGTATAATGCCAATAAAAGGACGAATAAGTAGGAAACACCAAGCAAATAATAATCCAATCAGAAATAGTCTGATGATCAGATCAACAATTTCAACCACTTTAAAACGATTGTCCATTGGCTCATTAATGATTATTTTGATAACATCAACCAGTATTACGCATTCCGGCAGCAATACCATTAATGGTTAACAATGCACCCCGCAACAATTCTTCTTTAGAGTAACGGAAGTGAATCACTCCGGACTGCGCTTGACGGGTATATTGACGTAACCGTTTCAGAAGAGAAACCTGTAAGAAACCAAGGGGAACAATGGTTCCATTTCTTAGCTGTACGGAACGCTGTAAACCCGCGTCACCTTCTAATAATTTAGGTTGTTCGGTAATGCTTAAAATGATGTCACGGGTACGATGATATTCTTCAGAAATTTGCTCAAATACCTTTTCAAATCGTTCTATGTCTTCAGGTTGGGATAATTCTTTAACATAGTGGTGAGCAATTTGTAAATCCACTTTAGAAAGGGTCATTTCTACCTTGGAAATTACCATCTTAAAAAATGGCCATTTCAAGTAAAAATATTTAAACAGTTTCAAATTTTCGTCTGGTTCCTGTTGCAAAAAGCCTTCTAATGCGGTTCCTACTCCATACCAAGCGGGTAAGAGAAAACGACTTTGAGTCCAACTAAACACCCAAGGAATCGCCCGTAAGGTACTTAAATCTTTTTTACCACTTTTTCGTCTGGCGGGGCGAGAACTAATCTGTAATTGGCTAATTTCGGGGATAGGGGTAACAGATAAGAAGAAGTCTAAGAAGTCTGGTTGTTCATAAATTAAACTGCGATAGGCTTTTCTTGCACTACTGGCCAATTCTTCCATAATGTCGTTCCAAGGGTCAATATCATCGAACCCACTCCCTAGTAAACTAGCTTGGATAACGGCTGTAGTAGCAGTTTCTAGGTTATATAAAGCCAGTTCCGGTAAGGAATATTTAGAGGCTAATACTTCCCCTTGTTCGGTGATTTTGATGCGTCCGTTGATGGTGCCGGTAGGTTGGGCTAAAATAGCAGCATAAGCAGGTCCGCCACCTCTTCCGACGGAACCCCCACGACCATGAAATAGTCTTAGGGCTAAACCGTAAGGTTCTGCAACTTTTTGTAAGGATTTTTGAGCTTTATGAATTTCCCAGTTACTGCTGAGGAAACCAGAGTCTTTGTTACTGTCGGAATAACCTACCATGATTTCTTGTAAGTTAGCTGGTTGCAGTTCAGGGGGTGGTAATTGTTCTTTTTTCGCCTCGTCTAAATAGTCGTACCCACCCGCTAAAGAAGCCCGATATAAGGGTAACTTAAATAACGCATCCATGATTTCTGGGGCCCGTTTTAAATCGTCTACCGTTTCAAACAGGGGAACAATACGAATGGTGGTGGTACTGGTTCCGGGGTCGTATAGTCCAGCTTCTTTGGCTAATAACAAGACTTCTAGCACATCGCTGACATCGTTGGTCATACTGATGATATAGGTTTGACAAATTTCGATGCCAAACTCTTGTTGCAGATAGCGCAACATCCGCATGGTTTCGACAGTTTCGATGGTTTTTTCTTCAAAAGGCATTTCCATCGGTATCAGGGGACGACGGGTTTGTAGTTCCCCCACTAACCAATTGACCTTTTCTGCTTCGGAGAGTTCTCCGTAGGGACGAGGTAAGACGTTTAAGTAGTTAGCAATATCTTCGATGGTTTCGGAGTGACGGGAAGATTCTTGACGGAAATCCAATTGAGTAAGGGTAAAGCCGAACATTTGCGCCTGGAACAACAGATTTTCTAAGGCTTGGCATTTTAACCCAGTTTCTTCTAAATTCCGTTTAATCAGTTGTAATTCTGCTTCAAATTCTGCTCCAGAGTGATAGATATTTTGAGGGGGTTTTTCGCTTAAAATTTGCCCTTTTCCTGGGTTGGCCAAATGGTTATTGCGATCGCGGGTATTTTCTAGACGTTTTTCAATATAAGCTAATTTGAGGCGATAGGGTTCTTGACGATAACGGATGGCCAGTTCATCATAAATTTCTGGCAGGGTGACGCGATCGCGTTCTAAGGAGTCGAGCAGATCTTGAGAAACGTTACTCCAATGCAAGGATGAGCTTAAAATCTCTGTTAAATCTTCAACAGCCACTAAATATTTTTCTAAAATTAAGTTGCGTTGGTAACAAGCGGTTTGCCAAGTCACGTCCGGGGTGACAAAGGGGTTCCCGTCGCGATCGCCTCCTACCCATGATCCAAAGCGACAGAAGGTATTATGAGGGGGTTTAATTCTGGGAAAATTAGTTTTTAGGGCCTGTTGCAGTCGTTGAGAGAGTTGGGGCAGTGCATCACAGAGAACTTCATCGAAGTAGTGTAGGGTATAGTCTACTTCATCGAGGACACTGGGTTTAAACTGATGCAGTTCATCGGTGCGCCACCAGAGACGAATCTCTTCGTTGAGTTGTTCAATAATTGACTCGGCTTCCCAGGAACTACTTAACCCCATGCCCCGAAATGCCTCTTCTGCCTGGTCTAATCGTCTCAACAAGGTGGCGATACGTCTTTGTTTGAGTCGGATGGTATGACGGACAATTTCTGTGGGATGAGCGGTAAAAACGAGGCGGATATCTAGCTGCTCTAATAACCGTTGAATTTGTTGGGGGGGAACATTCAACCGTTTTAGTTGAGGAAATAACCAGTGAAAGGTTCCCCCTTTTGCTTGACTTTCTGTCCCCCCGGCTAAGGCTTTTTCTAATAAATCTGCTCCCACGGAACCATTGCCAGCTTTTTCTTCGTTTCCGTGACTTTTTTGGGATTGTTCTGATTCTTGATAGGTTGCTCGCCGGTTTAGCTGTTGATCTCTTTGTTCGTAATGTTGTTCAACAATATTAATTAATTGAAAATAGAGGGCAAACCCTCTGGCTGCACGAATAGCTTCATTGAGTTCTAACCCTTCAATCAGTTCATTGATGGAGTTTTTGGGTTGCTCTGTAACTTGTCCTTCAGGCGAGCAGATTTCTCGTAAATTTTTGAGCAAGTCTACTAATTCTTGACCACATTCAGCCTTTAATACTGATTCCCATAAACTTTCGACTAATTTCAGACGCTGACGTAAGAAGAGATCCGATGTCGAAAAAATGTTAACCTCTTCAACTGTGGACTGTAATGATTCAAGAAGCATAACCAGTAGCAACCTCGAGGGACTATTTGCGATTTCAAAAGCAAGTTAGATAACTAAACCAACCGAGACGATAGCAGAAGTCAGAACTCAGAAGTCAGAAGTAGAACCTTTATGGCTAGTAGGTTTGAACCTCATATACTGTACTTCATGAGTCTGGAAAACGCTATATCATTGGCAATCAAATCGGAGGGATTTCTATGACATTGATGGGGAAATTCAACGGTCTCCTCCAGTTAGAATATCGTTATTAACTAGCAACCCTCCTTATTTTATCGGTTCTTTTCTCATTTCGGCTAAGTTCTCCTTCAGTTATGGGAAAATTTTAAGGATGCTTTAAGGGTTGTCTTGTCACAAGAGAAAATTAACTGTCTTCCTCCTTATAAGTCACGACAAAATTAGGGAATTCTGGCGACATCAGGATAAAATATTAATTACAATAGGAGTAAAGAAGCAAAATTTTAGATTAAATTTTACCCACCGACTTATACCCATCAGATTACATGACCAGTCTTGCCACTTCTAACCACCGTTACGCCTCAACGTCACAAACTTCCATGAAATCATCTCACTTACCCAGTGATAGCGCGCTTGGCCTTATTTCAACCCATAGTTTTCCTGCCATCGTTGGAACCGCTGACATGATGCTTAAATCAGCAGATGTTACCTTGGTGGGGTATGAAAAAATCGGCAGTGGACACTGTACTGCTATTGTACGGGGCAAAGTGGCTAACGTTCGTTTAGCGGTAGAAGAGGGGGCAAAAACCGCTGAAAAGTTCGGTCAATTGATTTCTAAGTTAGTGATTGCCCGTCCTATGCCTAATTTAGAGGCTGTTTTTCCCATTGGTAGTCATTTAGTAGAAATTGCTCAACAGCAGCAGGGTTATAGTCGTCTCAGTAATCGTTCCATCGGACTCCTGGAAACCAGGGGCTTTCCGGCAATGGTAGGGGCAGCAGATGCTATGTTAAAATCGGCTGATGTACAGTTGGCTTCCTACGAAATTATTGGAGATGGACTCTGTACTGCTATTATTCGCGGTTCCGTGGCGAATGTAGCTGTGGCCATTGAAGCAGGAATGCACGAAGCGGAGAAAATTGGAGAATTACACGCTATGATGGTGATTCCCAGACTCCTAGAAGATTTAGAACATACCTTACCCGTAGCTACTTACTGGCACGATGAGACAGAACCTTTACCCATGTTAATGCCGACAGCCGTTAAACAGCGTCAACGAGAATTAATTGCTTTACCTGAATTAGAAAAAAAGCCCTTGATCATGAAAAAGCCAGCAGAAATTGAAGAAACTATTGAAATTGAAACAGAAAACTCTTAATTGTTAAGATTATTTAATCCTATTTCTCCTTCGAGAAAATCAATAAATTGTCTGGCGGTTCTTCCTGATCTTCCATTATGTTGTGTGGCCCATTGTTTAGCTTTGAATTCTAACTCATCTTGAGCAATTTTCAGGTTAATTTGTGAGGCTAAATGATGCACAATATTGAGATAAGTGTCTTGGTTAGCTGGTTCAAAGGTTAACGTTAAACCAAAGCGATCGCTAAAGGACAATTTTTCTTGTACCGTATCCCAATGATGAATTTCATCGGCATCTTTAGGACGTGGGCGATCGTCAAAATATTCCCTAATTAAATGTCGTCTATTAGAAGTAGCATAAACCACTACATTTTGAGCTTTTGCTGTTACATTTCCTTCTAACACAACTTTTAATGCTTTAAACGCATCGTTGTCTTCTTCAAAGGATAAATCATCCACAAAAATAATAAACTTCTGGGGTACATTTCTTAATTGATCCACAATGATTGGTAAATTAGGTAACTGGGATTTATTCACTTCTACTAATCTTAACCCTTGAGAATAATACTTATTTAATAACCCTTTTACCAAGGATGATTTACCTGATCCTCGACTGCCATATAATAAAACATTAAGGGCATTATAACCAGATAATAAAATTTCTGTATTCTTAATTAAAGCTTCTTTTTGACTGTCATACCCGACAATTTCAGTTAACGTTATCGGATCAGGTTCACTAATGCCAATTAATTGAGCGTTGTGCCATTTTAAAGCTTTATATTGACCCAAAATTCCTGTTCCATATTTACAATAATGATCAGCTAACTGTTGTAAACAATTTTCCCAACTATCTTCTTCATGAAGAAACGTCTGGTCTTTATTTTCAAACTGTCCAATAAAGGGAGAAAAAGGAACATTAGCTGCTTCTTTTACCCATTCACTGATGGCTTCTAACGGAAGATTATATACAGTATTCAAAATAGTTAAATCGTGTTCAGTGGCTTCAATTAATGGTTGCGGTAAATCTTGTAAAGCATGATGCTGAACTTGTTGGCTAAAAGGATTATCATCAATAAGAATTTTTCTAATAATATAATCTTGCCAACTCATCCCTTGAGAGGCTAAATGGTTGAACCAATGACTATAAGCTTTAAGACAATTAATATCAATCGCTTCCTGATTGCGAATATAAATTAAGTTTAAAACCTCTAAAAAAGATTGTCCAATTGTATCGTCAAAAATAGATTGATATAACAGTAAAGAAGCAATTTTTTGATGAATAAGATGATAGTAATTTAAGTCTGGGTTCATTCTAATCAACCTTATAGTTTTGTAACTTAGTTAATTCAATCATTATTCGCAATTCTACAAAACATTTTTTGATATCTATAACACGCTTCCCACCCTTCCCCCTCTTCCCTCTCTCCCCCATCCCTATCTCAACAGATAATTTTGTTAACCGAGTAGTATT
>JASJDW010000350.1 GCA_030064955.1 Crocosphaera sp. | reverse complement strand
TAATACTAAAATAGCATCAGCAGCGTTTAAGGTAAAGACAACAGGAACACTTTGAATAACATTTAAAAATAAATAGCGAGATAATACACGAGTTGGAGTTGCTCCCATTGCTTTTGCTGCTTCGATAAATAACTCATTTTTGACACTGGTGGTATGGTTACGAACAATGCGATAATATTGAGGAATATAGGCAATACTAACAGCAATTGCTACGTTTAAAATTCCGCGTCCTAAAATAAAAGCCAAAGTAATTGACAATAATAGACCTGGAATTGTATAAATAGTATCCATAAAAAACAACAAAAACTTATCAACTTTTCCTCCCAAATATCCACTTATCAATCCAAGAGGCACCCCAATAATCATAGATAAAATAGTTGCCAAGAAAACAACTTTCAAAGCAGCTTGAGAACCTAAAAGAGTGCGAGAAAAAACATCATATCCCCTAATATTGGTTCCTAACCAATGACGGAAACTAGGAGACTCTCCAGGAACATTACTTAATAAATCTGTGGGATTTTGAAGGAAACCAATTCCTTGCAAAAGAGGAGCAAATAGAGCAATAAATAACCACAATAATGTTATCAATATACCGATATACATTAATATTTTAGCCAAACTCCAATGAGAAAAACGTCCTAATCTAGATTTCGATATGAGCATAAGCTAAGGATTTCCAAATAATAGATACGAAAAAATTGTAACTCATTATGATCAAATTCAGAACTCTTATTCTGGTATAATTTAGATTATCATTTGTTCTAACCTCAAACTTAACTGTAATCTAAATAGAAAATATCATTTATGTCTTCGCCCTTTATTATTGTAATTACAACAACAGCAAAAAAGGAAGATGCTGATCAAATCGCGACAACTTTGTTGACTAGAAAATTAGCAGGTTGTGTACAAATCCTTGGCCCGATTAGTAGTCATTATTATTGGGAAAATGAGCTATGTCAAGATGAAGAATGGATTTGCTTAATTAAAAGTAGTCAACACAATTATCAAACCCTAGAAAATACCATTCAAGAGATTCATCCTTATGAGATTCCTGAAATTATTAGTTTACCAATTGTAGAAGGAAATGAAAGTTATCTGAGTTGGTTAAATCAACAACTTAAATAGTAAGTATTCAGCTATCAGTTGTCAGCCATCAGTTTCAAACTAACGCTTACAATTATACAGTCTATTTTTGGTAAAAATTTTTATCTAATTAACCATTGTATTTCTGTTATTCTTATTATTATGAATATTACTAAATCTCATCATAAATTGAATATTTCTCTGATTGTTAGTGATTTATCCAGTAAAGGTGCAGGCCGTTGGGGGGGAGCCATTCGACCTTTTTTATTAACACAAGCGTTACAAAAATTGGGGCATAATGTAAAGATTTTTGGGATTGCTTATGAAGAAAATGGGTTATCAGAGTTACCCGAAGATTTACCGATTATTTCTATTCCTTGTCCTTATTATGCAGGATTTGGAGGAACCTGGCGATCGCTGAAACAACTGTTACCGAAAATTGACGGAGATATTCTTTATGCTGTTAAATTAAAACCCAGTAGTTATGGTATTGCTTTGCTCAAAAAATACTTAAGTCATCGTCCGTTAATTGTGGATATTGATGATTGGGAAATGAGTTGGTTTGGGGGAGATGATTGGCGATACAATTTTACAGTGAAAGGGTTTATTGAGGATTTATTCAAAGGAAAAGCACCTTTGCAACATCCCGATCATCCTTTCTATTTACAAAAGATAGAAAAATTAGTTTCTGTAGCGGATGAAATCACCCTACACACCCAATTTATTCAACAACGGTTTGGGGGTATTTATATTCCCAATGGTAAAGATACGGACTTATTTGATCCCCAGAAATATGATCCCCAAAAAAGTCGCCAAAAATACAACTTAGACAACTATAAAATTTTAATGTTTCCTGGCGCACCACGGCCTTATAAGGGGGTAGAGGATATTTTGATGGCCTTAGACAAACTCAATAATCCTGAATTAAAATTAGTGATTGTTGGAGGTAGTCCCTATGATAATTACGATAAAAAGCTACAAGAAACCTGGGGACAGTGGTTAATTCAACTGCCGAAATCACCCGTTCAAGCTATGCCAGAAATTGTTTCTGCTGCCCATTTAGTGGTCGTTCCCCAACAAGATACACCCTCGACAAAAGCCCAATTCCCCTTAAAATTGACCGATGGTATGGCTATGGCCAAACCCATTTTAGCGACTAAAGTGGGAGATATTCCTAAAATTTTAGGGGATACTGGTTACTTAGTCGATCCCAGTTCCCCTGAACAATTAGCTAATAAAATTGACTGGATTTTTCACCATTTAGAACAAGCCCAAATCCAAGGACAAAAAGCAAGAAAAAGGTGCATGAACGCATACAGTTTAGACTCAATGGCTACTATTTTATCTCAAGTCCTAGAACCATTTGGCTCTTAAATAGAGGAAATTAGTAAGCACCTTTTTTGTCAAGAACAACCATAACGGTTTTGACAATTAGGGTAAGGTCATACCATAAAGACCATTTTTGTTGATAGTGAATATCCATTTTGACAATATCTTCAAAATTTTTAATACTTGAGCGACCATTAACTTGCCATTCTCCTGTGATTCCAGGTTTAACATTAAGGCGTTCCCAGTGATGGGGATCGTATTGTTGCACTTCATCTACGGTAGGGGGACGAGTTCCGACTAAACTCATATCTCCCATTAAGACATTCCAAAACTGAGGAAACTCATCTAAACTGGTTTTTCTGAGAAATGCTCCTAAATAGGTAATGCGGGGGTCATTAGTATTCTTGAAAATATGCCCCTCCGCTTCATTTTTAACTAAATGTTTCATTTTATCAGCCCCAACCACCATAGAACGGAATTTCCAGATACGGAAAGGGCGGCCATGTAACCCGCAACGAACTTGACTGTAAAGCAGGGGGCCGGGATCGGAGATGGCCATGATAATCATAATAGGGATAGCGATGATCAATGTTATCATCAACCCCACTATCGCCCCGATAATATCTATCCCTCGCTTGAGTTTACTCTGGATCGAGGGATGTAGGGTGTTAGTTGGTGCCACTGCTAGAGAATAGCGATTTGGATTAAAAGAACTATATGCCGTCATTGCCTTACTAAGATTCGTTTTTCTGCTCCTGATTACCAGGATAAAAGAGGGGTGTTATTTTTCATGTTTGTTTTCATGTTATTTTTTTGTATAACTTCTGGGATAAATTCTGGTTAAGAAGACTGATAAACTGATCAGTATGTCTCAGTTGTTAAGTGAAACTAATTATGACAACCCATTTTATTGAAGCGGAAATCGATCTTCGACAAACCCCCTTGACAGTTAAAGAAGTAGAAGCAACCCTCAAACAACAGGGGGAACCCCTACGCTGGGCCATTACTGAAGTGGATAAAGACAAGCAAACTGCCCATGTAGAAGCTATTGTCACGAAGGAATAATTCATTGAATCATCGTCCTTATACGGCTGTATTAATTGTTCCAACCGGCATTGGGGCAGCCATTGGGGGCTATGCAGGGGATGCTTTACCAGTGGCCAAAGCAATGGCTAAGGTGTGCGATCGCCTGATCACTCATCCCAATGTTCTCAATGGGGCCCAACTTTATTGGCCTTTTGATAATACGTTTTACGTCGAAGGGTATGGTTTAGATCGCTTTGCTCAAGGAGACTGGGGACTGAAACCAGTCCATCAAAACCCTGTGGGCTTAATTTTAGACCAAGGCATCGAACCAGAATTAAGAACCCGTCATATTCAAGCCGCAGATGCCACTAGAGCCACCCTAGGACTGACGTTAACCGATTATGTGGTAACGGATACCCCTTTACAGGTAGAACTGCGTAGCGCAGATTCTGGAGCGAGTTGGGGAACCATTGGCCATCCTGACAGTTTACTGAGGGCGGCCGAAACATTAATTACCAAAAGTAAAGCAGAGGCGATCGCCGTTGTCGCCCGATTTCCGGATGATGTGGACAGTGTTGTACTCAATAATTATCGTCATGGACAAGGAGTTGATCCCCTAGCCGGTGCCGAAGCGGTAATTTCCCATCTCATTGTCCGTCAATTTCGGATTCCCTGCGCCCATGCACCCGCCTTAGAACCTTTACCAGTAGATGACACCATTTCCCCTCGGGCTGCAGCAGAAGAGTTAGGCTATACTTTTCTACCCTGTGTCTTAGTGGGGTTAAGTCGTGCGCCCCAGTTTGTTACCCAACCTCAAACCAATACTATTTGGGCCGATGAGGTAGATGCTTTGGTCATTCCCCACACCGCTTGTGGTGGCAGTGCTATGCTAAGTTTTAGTCAACGCAATACTCGTATTATTGCGGTCAGAGACAACAAAACCGCCCTGAATATTACCCCTAAAGCCTTGGGAATGGAGGCAATTACGGTAAACTCGTATTTAGAGGCGTTGGGTGTCTTAGTGGCTCATCAAGCTGGCGTTAGTATTGATGCCTTTCGTCCTGTTATTTCCTCTCTTTCTCAAGCCTGTGACTAATCCAAATTCGTCTGATATGGAACCGTTAACCCGTACCCAAATTTTAGTGGTTATGGGGGTAACGGCAATTATTTTATTGATCATCGCTAAGGTCTGGCAATACTTTGGTTCTATTGCTTTATTAAAGATTCAATTTTCTCAAAATGGACTATTATTTGGCTTTGCTTTAGCAGGAATTATTATTGTTGCTAGTAGTATTGTTTATCGTCTGTGGCCTGCCTATCGTCAAAGTGCAGACTCTTATTTGCAATTAGTCTTAAAACCGTTAGTTTGGCCTGATTTAATTTGGTTAGGTTTATTACCTGGCCTCAGTGAAGAATTATTGTTTCGTGGAGTGATGCTACCGGCTCTAGGCTATGATTTATTAGCTGTCATTTTATCCAGTTTAGTCTTTGGTGTATTACATCTTAGTGGAGTACAGCAATGGCCTTATGTAGTTTGGGCAACCATAGTTGGGTTTGCTTTAGGTTATAGTGCTTTAGTCACTGATAATTTGTTAGTTCCTATTACCGCTCATATCCTTACCAATTGGATGTCAAGTGCTTTATGGAAGTTTAATAATAGAAGTAGTGATGTTACTTCTTAATTGATTGTATTATGGAAGTTCAATTTAGAGAGTTTAACCCGTTTGATGTTTGGATTTGGTTAGAGTTTGAAACCATTCCTTCTCCTATGGAAAAACAGTACATAGAAGAGGTTTTTAATTCTTGGTTTTATTTAGGTAAGTTAGGGGGATTTAATGCTGAAAATCTCCAAGTACAAGATATGGGAGTTGAAATTAGTTATATGGATTATAATACCAAAGTTTCTGATGAAATTATGATGGCTCCCATGCACAATATGGCCGAATTTGAATACGAAGGGGTTTGGGGTCGTTGTTGGTTTGATCTCGGTACC
>JASJDW010000349.1 GCA_030064955.1 Crocosphaera sp. | reverse complement strand
ATTAGCTGTAACTCATATCTTGCACCTTCGATGAAATTTGCTAGTTTGTAAGTGTTTAGGTACCTCGCGCGTTCCCAAGGCGAGGACACCTCGCCGGGGTCGCTCGTCTATCAGCCGTCAGCCCTTCGGGTTCGGCAGTTGCTCCTCGGCGGAAAACGGAGGGGCTGTCTCCTGGGGTGTCCCCAGGAGTTTATACGCCCTGTCCAAGACCGCACTGCACTCACCATCAGCTTAAAAAGCGGATTTGCAACTCGCTGTGAAACAGAGAGATTATGCGGACTCGAAATTTTAGCAAAGCGGAATCAGGAGATTCTAAATGCTAGTTATTAGCTCCATTGGGATTATATTCTTCAATCTTGATGTCCACTGGCTTAACATTCCAGATTTGCTCGCAATATTCAGCAATGGTGCGATCAGATGAAAATTTGCCCATTCTGGCAGAATTGAGAATTGACATTCTTGTCCAATTGTCTTCATCCCGATAAGCTTGAGAGACGGCATCTTGACAATCAACGTAAGCTTGATAGTCAGCCATCAACATATAAGGATCATCGCTCATTAACTGATCCACAATAGGTTGGAATAACTCACAGTTACCGTGACTAAAGTAACCGCTAGAAATGCGATCAATAACCCCTTTTAAGTTACCGTTATTATGATAGTAATCACTGGGTGAATAACCATGTGCCTTGCGATCGTACACTTCATGGGCGGTTAAACCAAATAAGAAGAAGTTTTCTGGGTGGGCTTCTTCTCGGATCTCAATATTAGCTCCATCTAAAGTCCCAATGGTTAAAGCCCCATTCATGGCAAATTTCATGTTACCAGTTCCTGATGCTTCTTTACCTGCGGTGGAGATTTGTTCAGATAAATCAGCGGCTGGGTACACCCGTTGACCTAAAGAGACGTTAAAGTTGGGCATAAAGACTACTTTTAACCGTCCCCGAACATCAGGATCGTTGTTAACGACATCCGCCACAGCATTAATCAATTTAATGATTAATTTAGCCATGAAGTAACCAGGGGCTGCTTTACCACCAAATAAGAAGGTACGAGATACATAGTCACCGTCTGGGTTCTCTTTGATGCGGTTGTACAGGGTAATGATTTCGAGAACCATTAAATGTTGCCGTTTGTATTCGTGAATCCGCTTGACCTGCACATCAAACATGGTGTTAGGATCAATGTGAATGTTGCGATATTTCAGCAGATAGGCAGCTAAGTCCCGTTTATTCTCTTGTTTAATTTCTCGCCATTGCTTACGAAAAGCAGCATCATCGGCAAATTTTTCTAGCTGGCGCATTTCGTCTAGGTTTTTTGACCAACCATCGCCAATTTTTTCGGTAATTAAAGAAGATAGTTTCGGGTTACTGAGTAAGATCCAACGACGGGGAGTGACACCATTGGTCTTATTGTAGAATTTCTCTGGCCAGAGTTTAGCAAAATGCTTGAGGGTGTCTTGTTTGAGTAACTCCGTATGTAGGGCTGCAACCCCATTAATAGCATGGGATCCTAAACAAGCTAAGTTGGCCATACGGATCAATTTTTCAGAACGTTCCTCAATTAAGGAAATATTGCTGATTAATTCGTCATCCCCAGGGAACCAAGTCCGCACATTTTCTAAGAAGCGATAATTTAATTCGTAGATGATTTCTAGATGTCTGGGCAGTAAACTACCAAATAAGGTGACAGGCCAGCGTTCTAGGGCTTCTGGCATTAAGGTATGGTTAGTATATGCAAGGGTGTTAGTGGTGATTTCCCACGCTTTTTCCCAATTATAATCATGTTTGTCGATTAATAAGCGCATTAACTCCGCAACCGCTACTGCTGGGTGAGTGTCGTTGAGTTGTACGGCTACTTTTTCGGCAAAGTGATCTAAGTTAGGATGGTTCCGCAAATGAATGCGAATTAAGTCTTGCAAGGAAGCAGAAACAAAGAAATATTGTTGTGCTAGGCGTAATTGTCTCCCCGCAGGGGTGTTATCATTGGGATAGAGAACTTTAGAGATGGTTTCTGCATCCATCTTTTCTTCTACCGCACGATCGTAATGTCCTGCGTTGAAGGCTTCAAAGTTAAAAGACTCACTGGCCTCTGCTTTCCACAGTCTTAAGGGGTTGACAGTGTTGGTTTTGTATCCAGGAACTGGTGTATCATAGGGAATCGCTAGGATAGTGCGATCGGCTACCCAGAAGGTTTTGAGGTTACCATTTTCGTCGTGGGTTTTTTCGGTATGTCCCCCCAACTTGATTTCCACTGCTTCGCTAGGACGGGCTATTTCCCAAGGGTTCTCAAACCGCAACCAGTTGTCAGGAATCTCTACTTGCCAACCGTCTTGGATGGTTTGATGGAAAATACCAAACTCATACCGAATACCATAACCAATGGCTGGCATGGCTAAAGAGGCTAAGGAGTCGAGAAAACAAGCCGCTAAACGACCTAAACCTCCATTTCCTAACCCTGGATCTGGTTCCTGTTCGATAATATCATCAAAGTCGATGTTCATCTCTGCCATGATTTCTTTCATGGTGTCATATAACCCTAAGTTCACCAGGTTATTACCGAGATGACGGCCCATGAGAAACTCAGCAGAGAAATAAGAAACTATCTTAACTTCTTCTTTTTTGTAGGTTTCAATGGTATTGAGGAAGCGATGCAGTAAGCGATCGCGGATGGTATAGGACAAGGACATATAATAGTCTCGTAATGAGGCCCGAGACCGATTAACCCCTTGAATATAAAAAAGATGATCCAGCAATGCCCGTTTTAGGGTTTCTTTGCTCATTCCTGTACGATCATCTTCGATTTTAATGTTGGTCGTTTTGGCGTTCGTGTTCTTGACTTTGGGACTTAATGTACTCATAAATTAATCCTGAGTGGGCTATGCAAACTTTTCTATAGATTTCAATAGCAACTATGCCACCATAAAGGAAACAAAAAGTACAAGGAAAAAACCAGAAATTGACTTCATCTGAGGCTTTAGCTTTTATGGATTTCCTTAACTTTAAATGTATCGTGCTATATAGGCCAGCATATACTATTTTGTAGCGTAATTAACAGTGTTTTAGTTACGCTTTCCTGACAATTGGTTTACTGTTTTTGTTGATATAGTTCCGTATCAATTATAAATGCCCAATCTGCTTTCATTGTATTTTCTTTAGGTTTATTTAAGGGGGTCTGCTTCTAATGTTAAGTTATTTCCTTATTTAATATAAACTTAATCTAAATTTTTTTTGTATTTACAATAAATTAATATTGTTTTGAGCAAAATTAAGCATATTTTGAGCTTGATTGATAATTTCTGTGGCTTCTTTTGATGTAATATTAGGATTAAGATTATAGTCAGCTTCTATTCTTTTTTCTTGAGCATTAATTAAAAAGCGATGATAATTTACAGGTATCCGTTTTGTTTTGGCAAAGACTCGGCCAAAAGCAGCTATAACAGCAGCATGACTAGAAAATGTTAAATTTTCTCCCAACAAAAAAGCTTCAGCAATATAAAACATAGCATAATAAGCTCTTGCAGCAGCAAAAGCAGGTAGGTTATTGTCCACTAAAAGTTGAGCAGCTTGTAAACTATCCCTAGATTTTTGTAATAATTGTTGCTGTTCAATTGTCATATAATAATTCCCTCTCGATGAATATTTAATAATAAAGGACTTTTCTCAGAGTTAAATTGTTTTTCACTGACATAAATACAACTAACTAAAATCCCGTATTCTATACACAGATTGGAAATAAATTCAATTGTTTTTTTATGCTTTTCTTGTGAAGATTTTGCAGTCTTAAGTATCACTAATATATCAATATCTGATTCTCTAGTTGCTTCTCCTCTTGCTTGAGAACCAAATAAAATTAACTTGACTAAATCTTGTTGATAAATTTCTTTAAATTGTTGCTTAACTTGCTCTAAAATCTCTTCTAGCTTTTTATGTTTACCTACATTGTCTAAAATTGTATTTATGGGTAGATTCATATCTAAATTATCGTTGTTTATGTTATTGATGACCATAAATCATAATCTTTAATTATTGTCATTCCGAGGAACGAGGAATCTCCTTAATATTCTAACCATAATACCAAAATAGTTTACTTTTTAAACATTATAGATGAAAATTTCAAGTAACTGAATCGATGAACTAAATTCTAAATTTATGAAAATACTTTTAGTTGATGACGAAGCAGAATTAACTGAACCCCTTTATCATGTTTTATCCCATGAAGGTTATGACGTAGATGTGGCCGATGATGGGCAAAAAGGTTATCAATTAGCTTTACAAAATGCCTATGACCTGTTAATCTTAGATTGGATGTTACCTGGTAAACCAGGCCTATCTATCTGCCAAGAATTGCGATCGCAAGGGAAAAGCACCCCAGTCTTATTTCTAACAGCTAAAGATACCCTAGATGATCGAGTAATGGGGTTAGATGCTGGTGCTGATGACTATTTAGTAAAGCCCTTTGAGTTAAGGGAATTAATGGCTAGGGTAAGGGCGTTGTTGCGTCGTCCTCCTGCTCTAGAAACCACAGAAATAGGCCGCTTAAAAGTAGCAGATTTAGAATTAGATCTAGAGAACCAAGTCGCTTATCGTCAGGGGAGAATGGTCAGTTTATCGGATAAAGAAGTCAAACTACTGACCTATTTCATGGAACATCCCCATCAATTATTAACCCATGACCAACTTTATCAGTCTTTGTGGGAAGAACCCGAAAAGCCCAACAGTAATGTCTTAGCGGCCTTAATTCGTTTACTGAGACGGAAAATAGAAGAGGAAGGACCCCTTATCCATACAGTCTATGGTAAAGGGTATCGTTTTGGGGATTAATCTTCAGGATCTAAAAATTTGCTAGAGAAATGTAGGCAAAATTAATATTTTGTAATATGATGAAAAAAATCTATACAATTGTAGTACCTAATACAATAGGGGGTGAGGTATATGAAAGGAAAAGACAAAGTTCCCAACCCCACAGTAGTGGACTTAACCCAAGACATACTACTTCGTACTACTATCCCTTTAGACAACCATGCAGCTTTGCGATCGGGATTTGCGGGTTATCCCATTAATCCTCGTTGGAGTGTCAGCAAAGTTCGCGCTTGGAAAATTGGTCGTCAGTTGCGCCAAGCATTACAAGAAGGAGAACTAACAATTCGCTCATCGGATTCGATGTTAGTTCCCAGTGAGAATGAACAAGAAGGGATATCAGTGTGTCAAGTACCCAATCAAACCTATAAGTGGATGTCTTGTACTGAATGGGCAAAACAACTGTTTACCAAAAAAAAGAGTGAGCGAGAGAAAGCCATCCCGTGTCTTGAGTGCGTCTTACATTCGGATTACGAATCCGAATTACGCACTCGCTTTTAACGGATGGCAGTGGAGCGAACCAGGGTTT
>JASJDW010000348.1 GCA_030064955.1 Crocosphaera sp. | reverse complement strand
GTTTATTTGTTGGTCGTCATTCATGAGGTCGCGGATTTGCCGTCGCACGGCAAATCATCTGAGCGACCGTCCCCACCGTATAGACGGGAGGGGTATTCTGACGACATTGGATAAAATTAAGGGAGCGATCACTGCTGGTCGCTCCTTTTTGTTAATCGAACTCAGATTGTTTAATCAAATACCATGTTTCCTATTATTTATTCTGATACTTTTCTAGATCATGAAACAGGAAGCTTTCACCCAGAAAGTCCTCAAAGATTAAAAGTCATTGTTAACGCTTTGAAAACCATTTCTTGGGGCGATCGCTTACAATGGCAACAACCCAGCAACTTAAGACAACGAGATCCCCTACCTTATATAAGAAATTGTCATACCCATGAATATATTAAACGAGTCGAAACTATAGCCACCAATGGAGGTGGGTTTTTAGATGGGGATACCATTGTGTCTCCCCACAGTTATAACGTTGCTTTATTAGCGGTAAATGCTTGGTTAGATGGGGTTGATACCGTCTTAGAAACCCATAACCCTGCTTTCGTTTTATCCCGTCCCCCTGGTCATCATGCAGTTCAAAATACGGGGATGGGGTTTTGTTTGTTTTCCAATGCTGCCATTGCTGCTAATTATGCCTTACAACAGCCTGGTGTGCAACGAGTTGCTATTGTAGATTGGGACGTACATCATGGCAATGGAACCCAGACGATCATAGAAGATAACCCCAATATCGCCTATTGTTCTTTGCATCAGTTTCCTGCTTATCCTGGAACCGGACGTGCGAGTGAGAAAGGAAAGTATGACAATGTTCTTAATATTCCCATGGAACCAGGGAGTGACTTAAAAACCTATCAATTAGCTTTTTCTGAGCAAATTATTCCTTTTCTAGAAGGATTTAAAGGAGATTTATTAATTGTCAGTGCAGGGTATGATGCTAATGAGGCCGATCCCTTAGCTTCTATTAATCTTTATCCCAATGATTATAGTATTTTTACGGAACAATTATTAACAGTTACCTCTCGGATTTTATTTGGGTTAGAAGGAGGTTATGATCTATCTGCTTTGTCAAACTCTGTTGTTGCTACTATTCAAACTTGTTTATCAAGAAAATAAGATATATTATCCTAACTCTAATGTGTAATGCTATATAGCAGTTCCCATACTTGTGAGGTACAGACTCTTCTAGTTCTAGGAGTTAGGAGTTAGGAGTTCGGGAGGGCAGGCTTCGCCCGATGCTCCCCAGCAGGAGTTGAATATTAGGTAGACCTCATCAGTCCAGGTAATGCTATAGAATTAACCGAAGAAAATACCTAATGACTAATTAATAATGAAATGATAATCAAAAAGTTATTGAAACTATTTTTAGGTTTAGGATTAACAGTAATTTTTAATTTATTGATAGTTCTTGGTTTAGCCCGAATGCTTCATAATAATTGCGGATTAAGTAGCGAAGGGACTCTTGGTTGTTATATTATTTTGATTGATGCTATATTGGGATTAGTAATCATAGAAATTATTGCTTTATTCCTAATATCAATTATGGTTATCTCCAATCCCAAGAAAGGCGAGATTATGATTGGAATGATTATAGGAATTATGATATTTGTGTTGATTATTTTGTTGAATTGGGCATCTTAGCTTCTTCAAAACTATAACTGATATTTATAGATTCTTCATTGATTAAAAATTTACTTAAATATTCGTCGCTGCTTCCTTTTATTGTAGTTTACGTTAGCTAATCTGATATCTTGCACCAGTACAATAAAACTAAAGCAGAAAAATGTATCAAAGATTACAAAAACTGAAGATGAGAGAATATTGAATAATTAAGGCAAATTTTGGCGAAGCATAATACAATGGACACCATCTTTATAACTATACCGTCCTACGTTCTAACTCTCATGATAAAATTCCCCAATTCCGTTTATCAGGAACTTCATAATACTTTAGTGGGATCTCACAGATAAGTAAGTGTATGCTAATGCTTAAAGTTGGCGTGAGGAGTGAAATTAATGAATTTACGCAATAATGCTCTAAAAACCCTTAGAGAAACCAGTCGAACCTTTTATATACCCATTAGTCGTCTTCCTGGGAGTTTACAGGATGCTGTGGCTTCTGCCTATCTTTGTATGCGGGCGATCGATGAAGTAGAGGATCACCCTGATCTCGACAACTTCACCAAAGCCAAAATCTTGCGACAAATGAGCCTTAATTTGCAAGCTGCTGTAGAAACGTCAGGAATTGAAGACTTTTCAACCGGGTTGGTTCCCTATAGCCATTGTTTACCCGATGTCAGTCTGCGCTTAGGACAATGGGCTATATTAGCCCCCCCAAGCATTGCCCCTCGGGTTTGGGATGCCACTGCTTCTATGGCCGATCGCATGGCTCATTGGGCTGAAAATAACTGGACGATTCGGACAAAAGCCCATTTAGACCAATATACGTTTAGTGTAGCTGGTGCGGTAGGATTGCTACTATCGGATTTATGGGCTTGGTATGATGGCACTCAAACCAACCGTCAATATGCCATTGGTTTTGGGAGAGGTTTACAAGCCGTTAATATCGTGCGGAACCATCGAGAAGACTTACGGCGAGGAGTCAATTTTGTGCCTCAAGGCTGGAAAATTGAAGATGTGCATCAATATGCCCGTAATAATCTCAAATTAGCCGATCTCTATACCCAGTCCCTCGGTCCTGGTCCTGCTTTGGATTTTTGTAAAATTCCTTTAGCGTTGGCTCATGGAACCTTAGAAGTGATGGCCTTAGGTAAAGAAAAGCTCAGTCGTAGTGATGTGATGGCTTTAGTAGAACAAGTAACCCGTTAAATTAAAAACCATCCTCAATAATTATTTTTATAAGTCTCTCCTCGGAGAGATTATTTCTTTTTTAGGTTATAATTTGACTAATTTTGATTATACATAATCTCCTCAATTCTATCCTTGGAGTCTTCTGCCTCCTACCTCCCCAATGTCACCCTAACCTACTTTCATCACACTTAGGTTGGTATTATTTGAGACAAGATTTGCTAAACTAATAATCACCAAGCACATTCACGCGGTCATGAGTACCGCATATTCCCAATTGATTTACATTTAAAGGGAGTGGGGCAAAAACCCGCTTTTTTTATTGTTTGAGCAATGACTCATCCTTTGATTCCACAAATTATCGATTTAGCAACCCCCATTGTCCAAGAAATGGGGTTAGAAGTAGTAGATGTGGTGTTTCAAACCAATCAGCGTCCTCCCATCTTACGGATAGATATTCGTAACCCCGTCACTGATACCAGTTTGAATGACTGTGAACAAGTCAGTCGTGCTTTAGAGACTGTCTTAGACGAAACTGCCATTATACCTGGGGCTTATGTCTTAGAAATTTCCAGTCCTGGGATTTCTCGAAATTTAAGCAGTGAACGGGACTTTATCGCTTTTAAAGGGTTTACCGTCAAGGTTATCACGAACCCTCCCTATAGGGACAAAAAAGAATGGCAGGGAAAATTACAAGGACGAGATCAAGAAGCAGTGTATCTCAATCGTAAAGGACGGGCGATGGCCATTCCTTGTTCTGTGATTACTCAAGTGCAATTAGCAGACTAACCAAAATTGAATACGTTTAGGAGGTGTTCTTAAATATGTCATTAGTGAGTTTACCGGGGTTAACCCAAATGATCGAAGAAATTAGTCAACGGCATAATTTACCCAAATCAGCCGTTCAAGAAGCGTTAAGAGAAGCTTTGTTAAAAGGGTATGAGCGGTTTCGTCGTTCTCAAAATCTAGATCGTCAACAGTTTTATGATGAATATTTTGATAATTTTGAAGTAGAACTGGATACGGAAGAAGAGGGGTTTCGCATCTTATCCACCAAAAGAATTGTGGAAGAAGTGGAAAATACCGATCATCATATTTCCCTACAAGAAGTACAAGAAGTGGCAGCAGAGGCACAACTGGGGGATGAAGTGGTGTTGGATGTGACCCCTGAGCAAAAGGATTTTGGTCGTATGGCCGCCATTCAAACCAAACAAGTGCTTCTACAAAAATTACGGGATCAACAGCGCAAACTCATTCAAGAAGAATTTCATGAGTTAGAAGGAACTGTCCTCAATGCTAGAGTTCTACGCTTTGAACGTCAAGACATTATTGTAGCGGTTCAAAGTGCCTTTGGCCAGCCTGAAGTTGAGGCCATTTTGCCGAAACGGGAACAACTTCCCAATGATAATTATCGCGCCAATGCCTCTTTTAAAGTGTTACTCAAAAAAGTTAGAGAAGGCTCCCATCGCGGACCACAATTGCTCGTATCCCGTGGGGCTGCCGGTTTAGTGGTGGATATGTTTTCTGTGGAAGTGCCTGAAATTGAAGAAGATATTGTGCGTATTGTGGCCGTTTCTAGGGAAGCGAACCCCCCATCCCGTTACGTTGGACCCAGAACTAAAATTGCGGTGGATACCCTAGAACGAGATGTGGATCCGGTTGGGGCCTGTATTGGGGCCAGAGGTTCTCGTATTCAAGCGGTGGTTAATGAACTCAGAGGAGAGAAAATTGATGTCATTCGCTGGTCTCCCGATCCAGCAACCTATATTGCTAACGCTTTGAGTCCAGCCCGGGTGGATGAAGTAGTCCTATTGAATGCCGAAGAACGTCATGCCTTAGTATTAGTGGCTGAAGATCAACTGAGTTTAGCCATTGGCAAAGAGGGCCAAAACGTTCGTTTAGCAGCCCGTTTAACGGGATGGAAAATTGATATCAAAGACATTGCACTTTATAAAGCGGAAGCCCAGAAAAGACAATTAGAAGCCGAAGAAATGGATGAAAATGAGGAGGGAGATGAGCTAAGGGAATTAGAACCGACAACATCGGTTTTTGAAGAAGACAACCTTGAAGAAAATTCCGATCTCAATAGTTTAGAGGCGTTGGATAATTCAACCTTGTCGTGAAGGAGCAAATTTCAACCATCAACCCTGTTTTGGGTGCCTGACAACTAGACAATTTGTGTTCAATGTCCACAGAAATTACCATGAAACCTAATTATCGACGTTGTATCAGTTGTCGCCGGGTTGCTCCCAAAGAAGCATTTTGGCGAATTGTACGAGTCTATCCATCTCGACAGGTACAATTAGATCAGGGAATGGGTCGCTCAGCTTATCTTTGTCCTCAAGAAAGCTGTTTAACCCTAGCCAGCAAAAAAAATCGTTTAGGAAGACGACTCAAAGCCCCGATCCCTGATAGCATCTATCAACAACTGTGGCAACGCTTAAGTCAATTTATGGCCGACGGCTAATTTTTTAGAGAAATTTCGGCAGAAATTTAGCAGCAAAACCCACGATTATCGTTAGCATAGGAGAGAAGATTGTTTTCGTAGTTATGATGATTAAACCTCAAACCCAGAGCTCAATCCTTGGGCTTAT
>JASJDW010000347.1 GCA_030064955.1 Crocosphaera sp. | reverse complement strand
TAGCAGGAGCAAGCAGTGAAGATATGACCGGTGAATATGATTGGGGAAAACCTTACGGGGTAGAAATCTGCTAAGATACTCATTCATTATTAGTTTTGATAATAGTCACGTGAAGTACCCCACCCTACTGAAGAAGAATTCTGACTGTTCTTTTAGTCTCATTGATGCTAAAAACATTGAGACAAAACAAAATCCGAAAGCTAATGTTACCAAAAACAGTAATAATATTTGGTCAGCGACAAAAGCTTGGCTTAGCAGAACATTCAAATAGTTCCAATTCTGATCTTCAGACGCTGAAAAAATATAATCGAAATAATGGTACAGAGTCTTTTTTATTTCGATTACGTAGTCAGGTTCAAATCTCAATACTTTTAGAAATGTCCATGTTTGTTGTAGAATATCTCGATTAGACAACAGTAGCATTGGATAAATTGGTAGTAAACATATAAGAAAAGTAAAACTTAGTAAATAACCTACAGTTGTTGGGAAAAGTGGTAAATATACTAAACCAATTATTAAAGATATACCTTTTAATATATAATATTTGAGATTAACTTTTGAAGAATTATTAAATTTAGATATTTTTTCTTTACTAAAAGGTTTTTCCTCAAATTCTAAAGGAGTCCAACCAAAACTCAAAGCTCTTGATAGTAACTCTGCTTGAGAAGAAAGATTGCGGGATTCGTTAATCTCAATCAACACTTCTGAAGCGTTAATTAGATTCTCAAAAGAGAACATTTCAGGAGTTATTCTCTTGTCTAAAAGTACCCCTTGCCTGAGTTTTAATCCGTCTAGAGGTTCTAATAGTTGTGGTAAAAAACTTTCTTTCATTTTATCATCGTTGACTGATATTGAGAATTGTTAACCCAATAATTTCATCCCCTTGATAACGAATGATAACATCATCATCAGTTACTTCGCTATCATCAGCAGGTAAAGCAGGTTGATGAAAATTGATATAAAGAACATCTGCTTGTGCATCGTAAGCTGTCCAAAAATCTTGTTGGGGAAGATTTTTAATTGTTTTAGCCAGTTGTAAATAAGATTGTATGTTAGTGTTAGTTAAGTTCATAATTATATTTCTACTTTGGGACGATAATCTTAGTAACTGCTTTAATTCTCAAGAATTTTCAGAGAGATCACGATGTATTCTACTTTGATCTACGATCCCAAAACTCAACACATAATTGACGAAAAACAAGAATCAACAAAATAATAACAGAAGTATTCATGAAAAAGACAAACAGAGAAGGGGCGTAAACTGAAGAATCATTACAATCTTCAGGAGATATAGCACAAGAAAAAGGAGGAAGTTTAATTACATTTTCTCCTGATAGCATTTCCGAGGTTATCCTAGGGTTTAAAAACATTTCTTCTCTAAATTTTAGCATTTTCAGATTCTGGATTCTATTAATTATAACAATTTTAATATGGTTTTATCTAGTATGTTAAACAGCATAAGTATCACGATTGCTGTGAGAGAAACTTTTGAAATAAATGGTCTAACAAACTTGGTTGATGGTGAGGTCTTATCATCTTTGAATCATATCTAATAAATACAGTATTGATACAGGAACAAAAGCATAAGGAATCATGCACAGACACCAACTCGCTTCAATAAAGGTTGAAGCTGGTTCTATTCCATAATACGTTCCAGATAGAATTAGAATCAGAGTTACTATTAACAAAAAGACAATAGAAGCTAACGATAAAATCCTAAATATACTTTGAGCAATCTCTTCAGAAAATTGTTCTTCAGCTAGAATTATCTTCTTAAGCCATTTAATTTCTTTACTTAAGACTCGTAATAAATAAGGCAAAGCACAACTTGATAATATCAAATAAATTTGATTAATCAAACTAATGTTGAAAAGATTAATAAAATCACTATCAGAAGTAGGAGAAATAGAGTTTAAAAGGTCGATACCTTTTAGTGATATAGCCAGTGAACCTAAAATAATCGCACTGAGTAAAGCTATCTTAATTTTTAAGATTTGCTGATTTCTTCTAAAAGCTTTCTCCCTGGCTTTCAAGCGTCTAAGAGCTTCAGAGTTCACTTCATAGTCAGCACAATTAAGCTGTCCATAAGGGTGCATGGCACAAAAGAAGGAATTGAGTTGATGTAATTGCCAATCAAAATTTTGGCAAGTTTGGCATTGTTTGCGAAGTTCTAATTTATCCATGATCTTAATAAATAAAGTAGAATCAACAATCATTCATTTTAACACACTAATCGCTACGAAAGACAATGATTCCTAATTCGGTACAACAACTACAAATGCCAAAGTTTTCGCAACTTATCGATGGGTCGAAAATCAATTTTAGATATGTTAAAATACAAGATAAGGGACGAGTTATGTATTCAAGTGTTTCTCTAACTTCTCAGTTAGTAAAATTACTAGAAATTAAGACAGAAAAGTTCAAAGATGGCTATTTGGTTGATGAAGCTCCAGAATTTAATGCCAAAACAACATTTGGCTGGATTTACGATCCTAAAGAATCAAAAACTCGCATTAAATTTTTCATGACTGAGGTTAAAAAAATAGATGAATAGGATTAATCAAGAACTCCGAAAATCAGTTAATTCAGAAGCAGCAAAAGACTTACTAGATATTTTTTATCAACTTTCTAGGATTTCTTGTGCAGGTTGGTTATCAGATATTGAGTTTTTCTTATGGAAATCTACGCTTAAAAATGAAGGGAAATTACCTACTTTTGCTTGGAAGACAGTCAAACAATATGAAGTAAATGAGTTAATTCGATTATCTAATCTTTGCCAAGGATGGTGGGTTTGGAAAGACCCACAAGGAGAAAAATTTGTGTCTTTAAATGAAATGGAACAGTTATTTGAAAATTGGAAAAACTCTCGTCCAGCCGTTCCTCCATTATTAGAAGATGATACAGAGAATCCCACTGGGATAATGTACAAACTTAGACAAATCAAAATTTGATAACAGTTTAAAAACTAAAATTATCTTAACCTATCTTAGCCTTAAATCGACTCCTGAAATAGCTTGACAACAAAATAAACGCCAATCTTCACGTAATAATCTAAATTGAAACTTTTCTGTTAGAGATTTTTGACCTAAAAAGAATAAGTAAGGAGATTTTTTTGAAGATGTTTGTTGATAACGAGTTTTCTTAACTTCATTAATACAGTCTTCTATTTTATCTTGTATCAACTTTCTTTTAGAGACTTCCCAATGCCTGGTATCAATTCTTAGGAAAAATCTTTCTTGGCTATTTCTATTATAAACGTCAAGTCCTTGCATTAAAGGAAAGTAAATTTCTTCTTCAGTCCACTTTACTCCTGTATACATAAATTCCGCATAATAAATTAGAGGAGTTTCATAACTTGCCTCTGAGTCAAACTTAAGTTTTTGAAAGGCATTTTGATAAGTGGTCAGACCAACACGAGGAAGAGTTAACTTCAAATGACGGTCATAAGGGAAAAGGTAATTGCTCACCGCAATAAAGAATCTCTCTTGACAACATAGAGGTAAAATCGGGCATTTTTATGTATAGTGGGATTTATGACCACAAATGCCACCATTAATTCAGAGCTATTTAGAACAGTTGCCGATGAACAGTTGGTGAACAATGTGTTCATGATTGAGTGGCTAGTCAAGGCACAACAACAGTTATCTCTTCAACAAAGACTGATTGATAACAAAGACCAACTGATTGAGCAAAAAGACCAAAAAATCTCTGCACAACAACAAGAGATTGAAAAATTGAAAGAAGAGAGAGATAAGCTAAAAAACCGTAACTCAAAAAACAGTTCAGTCCCCCCATCTTCAGACCAACTGAAAAAACCTTCTGACAAAAAGAAACGCAAAAAAGGGTTTAAACGAGGCCCAAAATATAATCATCCAGGCAAGACTCGTAATGGTTTTGGTCAGCCCGATAAGATAGTCTATTTAGAACTAGAAAACTGTCCAGTTTGTAACGGGGCAGTGGAACGAGATGAAGTAGCCCCGGAAAAAGTCCAGCAAGTAGCTGAAGTAGTAGAGCAACCCATAGAAATCAGGGAATATCGTCGCGGATTCTATAAATGTCCTAGTTGTGGATGGTCAGATTACAGTCCTCTCCCATTAGGAGTCAAAGAGGGATTCAGTTATGGGGCGCGATTGAGTAGCATTGTAGGATGGCTCGGCTATGGAGGAAATCTCACGTGGCGCAAACAGGAATATTTTATCGAGTATGTTTTCGGGATTCCCATTTCTCAAGGAAGCCTGGCTAAAATGCACAAATGGTTTCAAGAAAGTTTAGAACCGTTGACCCAAGAGTGGTTAAAGTACATCCAACAGCCGGGAATTAGATGTGTTGACGAAACCACCTATTGCATAGATGGCATCAAATACTGGGTCTGGGTAGCCACATCAAATGAGGTCTGTGTGCTGATGTTAGCTCCCACCAGAAGCTCGGCCGAAGTTGAGAAATTGTTAGGTGCAGATTTTGAGGGCATCCTTACGAGTGATTGCTATAGTGCCTACTTTAGACAAAGTGCGTCGGCTAAACAGAAGTGTCTGGCTCATCTAGAAAGAGAGTTAGAATCCCTTAAAACCAGTCGGTTTCAAGCCAATCGGGAATTTGCTGCTGATGTGCAGCAAGTTTTGGCAAAAGCCCGTATTTATCATCGCCATTATCATTCTCGAATTTTAACCCTTGAAGACTTAGGCTCCAAAAGAACAGAAGTCGAGAACTCACTGCAAGAGATTTTCAAAGCCACTCCCAAAAAAGGATGGCCTTATGATGCACAACGATTGATTAACCGTCTCAAACGACATTGGGACGAGTGGTTCACTTTTTTGACTCATCCTGAAGTTAAACCTGATAATAATGATGCAGAGAGAGCCTTACGTCCCATAGTCATTCATCGCAAAGTCAGTGGTGGTGCTAGAAGCGACTGGGGGGCCGAGTTAGTCACCCAAATGTTCAGTTTTTTGGAGACGATGAGATTACAGGGTCAGAATGCCATTGTCCAATTGTGCGAATTATTATCATTAGCTGGCCGAAGTCCACCAGGATTAGAGATGTAAACGGCGGGGGTTCGATGGGGGGGATTTTCCTCGATCGCCCTATCTCCCTCCACAAAAATCCATTACGTTAGCGGAGATCATCCGCTAACAAAAATCCATTTTACTATTCTTCTTTTTTCCTCAAATTGTTGTTTTGATTCCGGCTTTTTGATAAGACTTTATTCTGTAATCAGCCGTAAAAATAACCGTAATAAATTAGCGTAAGTTTTACGCCAAATAATCAGGATTGTCTTTTTATTCCTCAATTGATGTTGCTTGTCATGTTTTTCAATAATGCTATCTTATTGCGGTGAGCAGTTACC
>JASJDW010000346.1 GCA_030064955.1 Crocosphaera sp. | reverse complement strand
AGTGAAGTTAGATGAGTAAGATTACCAATTTCAGGGGGAAGATTCGTTAATTCGTTCTTCTCCAAATTAAGTGAAGTTAGATGAGTAAGATTACCAATTTCAGAGGGAAGATTTCTTAATTTGTTCTTCTCCAGATTAAGTGAAGTTAGATGAGTAAGATTACCAATTTCAGGGGGAAGATTCGTTAATTCGTTCTTCTCCAAATTAAGTGAAGTTAGATGAGTAAGATTACCAATTTCAGGAGAAATATTCGTTGATTCGTTCTTCTCCAAATTAAGTGAAGTTAGATTAGTAAGATTACCAATTTCAGGGGGAAGCTTACTTAATTTTAATTGGTTATTCTCCAAATTAAGTGAAGTTAGATGAGTAAGATTACCAATTTCAGGGGGAAGCTTACTTAATTTTAATTGGTTATTCTCCAAATTAAGTGAAGTTAGATTAGTAAGATTACCAATTTCACGGGGAAGATTACTTAATTGATTATAATCCAAATTAAGTGAAGTTAGATTAGTGAGATTACCGATTTCAGCAGGGAGGTTTGTTAGTTGGTTATTCTCCAAATTAAGTGAAGTTAGATTAGTAAGATTACCAATTTCAGCAGGGAGGTTTGTTAGTTGATTATTCTCCAAATTAAGTGAAGTTAGATTAGTAAGATTACCAAGTTCAGGGGGAAACGTTTTTAGTTTATTATCTTTCAAAGAAAGTGTCTTTATTTTTTTTACTTGATCACTGTCAGCAAGAATATTTATTAGTCTTTTGTTCGAGAGATTAAGTATCCGTACACAGTTAGTTTCAATTTCTATTTCTATATTACCAAAATCTGAATAAATTAAAGTGAGATTAGTAAGATTACCAAGTTCAGCAGGAAGGTTTGTTAATTGGTTATTCGACAGATTAAGTGAACGTAGCTTAGCCAGCTTACTGATTTCAGCAGGAAGGTTTGTTAGTTGGTTATTCTCTAGATCTAGTGTAGTTAAATTAGTAAGTTTTCCAATTTCAGGGGGTAGAGATGTTAATTGTTTAAATGAAAGATTCAAGGATTCTCTTTTATCCCTTGCTGCTTCTTCAATAACCTGTAATAATTCTTCTTCTGTCATATCAGTCTTTTTAGTTATCAGTTATCAGTCATCAGTTGTTAAAATTATATCTTGTGTTCTATTGTAATCATAAGTAATCAGGAATATTCCTTAGATAAGTAAAGTATGATTTATTGTTCAAACAATATCTGTCTCCTCCCATAATTGAGATAAGGGTACAGTATCTCCTGTTATTGCTTGTTGCCAAGATTTTTTAAAGCTTTCCTCGGAAAAATTCTCATCTAAATTGTCTAACTCATCCTGATTTTCTTCTACTAAAATAATTACTTTAACTGTTGAGGGTTGGGAAGAAGTAGGAGATAAATGAAAATCAGGTAATTGAATTTGTCCATTATCTGTTACAGTTGCGGTTAATTCGTAAGCTTTCATGAAAAAATACACTCTAATATTAAAATGACGATAATTTAATATTATAGGTTATTATAGCAATACTTTAGCTCTAATTCCATTACAATGAAAGGAAGGTGAATCATGAAATATCATTATATATTATTTTGATTCATGTCTTAGTCAATATTTGGGTTTTGTAAGGTGGGCAAAGTTTTCTATGTTATGAGTAACTTACATGATTTTATGATTTGCCCACCCTACTATTTTAATATTTTGTTGACTCAAACTCTTCATTCATTTCCCAATCATCAGGAGAAATAGCAGGTTCACTTGGATCATCTAAATAAGCATAGGGTTTCATATTGTTTAAAGGATTAACTTGACAATAAATAACTTGTGCTGTATTTAAGATTTCTTGTTTACGAATCCAATTTTCACTATTTTCTACTGACTCTTGTACAACAACATCCACTGATCTTTGAGTTATATCTTCTAGGTAATGTTTTAATCTTGCTAACGTTAGTAAACCTTGTCTAGCATCAGGAGCAAATTGAATTAAAATATCAATGTCACTATTTTCATTAAAATCATCTCGTAAAATTGAACCAAATAGAGACAGTTTTCTAATGTTCCATTCTTCACAAATGTTACTAAGGTCTACTTCTGAAAGTTTTAGTCTTTGCTGAATAAAACTAGAATGATTTTGTTGTATTTCCATTTGTTGTAGAGTGAGTAAACAAAATGTAAGGTATAAGATTATTCTAAATTTGTTGGGTTTAGTTTTCTTTTAAACACTTTCTCCATCTCTTCTGGAGATAAATCAGATGAGTAACCAGTATTTGGATCTAAATGACTTAACTGTTCAAAAAAACTATTCCAAGCGTCTTGATCATTTCTGTTAGATAAAAGATACTGTTTTAATTCAGCACGGTTCATATTGTTATAGTTGGGTTTTGTCATCAATAAACCTCCAAATTCCATTAGCAAAGATTACAACTTGTAATTCTTCATCATTTTCATTTCTAGTTAAAATAAAAAGGTTTTTAAAGTTTGAATCATAGCGAAATAAATAAACTTACTGATAAAAATTTGACAACATTTGACAAACCTGTAAGCAGCTTAACGCTTGTTCTCAGATTACTTAATTATAAAATAGTAGCGACCAGGAAACAGAGATTAGAATGCTGCTTTTACTCCTGACTCCTGACTCCTGACTCCTGACTTCTGACTTCCGACTTCTGAACTCCTACAAAACCAAAGATAGAAACAGGAAAAAACGTTATGATAAATAAGGTTAAGGAGTGTTAAGCTTGGGGAATATGGACGAGTCAAACAGTATACGTATTCGGGGTGCAAGACAACATAATCTAAAAAATATCGATCTCGAACTACCGCGCGATCGCCTGATTGTGTTTACAGGGGTGTCCGGTTCGGGAAAATCATCGTTAGCGTTTGATACCATCTTTGCTGAGGGACAACGACGCTATGTAGAGTCTCTGAGTGCGTATGCAAGACAGTTTTTAGGACAGTTAGATAAACCGGATGTAGATGCGATCGAAGGGTTGAGTCCCGCTATTTCTATCGACCAAAAATCAACATCCCATAACCCTCGTTCAACAGTAGGGACAGTAACGGAAATATATGACTATTTAAGACTATTATTTGGTCGTGCGGGTGAACCCCATTGTCCTCACTGCGATCGCTTAATTGCACCGCAAACCATCGATCAAATGTGCGATCGGGTGATGGAACTGTCAGATCGAACAAAATTCCAAATTTTAGCCCCTGTAGTGCGAGGGAAAAAAGGAACCCATAAACAACTCTTATCCAGTTTAGCATCCCAAGGATTTGTACGGGTACGAGTGGACGGAGAAGTGAGAGAACTTTCGGACAATATTGAGTTAAAAAAGAATCATTACCATAACATCGAAATTGTTGTTGATCGCCTCATTAAAAAAGAAGGTATTGAGGAAAGATTAGCAGATTCTCTTAGCACTTGTTTAACCCATGCAGAAGGGTTAGCAGTAATCGATATTATGGGAGAAGAAGACAACAATGGTCACTCAGAAATCATGTTTTCTGAGAACTTTGCTTGTCCTGAACATGGCGCAGTGATTGAAGAATTATCCCCCCGTTTGTTCTCATTTAATTCTCCTTATGGTGCTTGTCCTAATTGTCATGGATTAGGTAGTTTACGGCAATTTTCTCCTGATTTAGTAATCCCTGATCCTAAAGCTCCTTTATATTCTGCCGTTGCTCCCTGGTCAGAAAAAGAAAATTCTTATTATTTATCTTTACTCTATAGTATTGGACAAGCTCATGGCTTTGAAATCCAAACTCCTTGGAATCAATTAACTCAAGAGCAACAAGATTTATTGCTTTATGGAAGTGATGAACCCATTTGGTTTGAGCAAGATTCTCGCTTTGATAGTGGAAAAGGATATTATAAAAATTTCAAAGGCATTTTAGCCATATTAGACCGCAATTATCAAGAGACTAGCTCAGAAATTGTTAAACAGAAGATGGAGAAATATATCATTGAACAAACCTGCGAAGTCTGTCAAGGAAAACGTCTTAAACCAGAATCATTATCTGTCCGTCTTGGAGAATGTAGCATTGATGAATTAACCAGTGTTTCGATTGATAAATGTTTGCATAAAGTGGACAATTTAGATTTAACTCCCAGACAAAAGTTAATTGGGGAATTAGCTTTAAAAGAAGTTAGAAACCGCTTACAATTTCTCCTGGATGTGGGGTTAGACTATTTAACCTTAAACCGAGGAACAGTCACTTTATCAGGCGGAGAAGCACAAAGAATTCGTCTAGCTACCCAAATTGGTTCAGGGTTAACAGGGGTATTATACGTATTAGATGAACCTAGTATTGGTTTACATCAACGGGATAATGGACGGTTATTAAACACCTTAAAAAAACTAAGAGATTTAGGTAATACATTAATAGTCGTTGAACATGATGAAGAAACCATTAGAACTGCCGACCATTTGGTTGATATTGGTCCATTAGCAGGAGTTCATGGAGGACAGATTGTCTGCCAAGGGGATTTGAAAACCCTATTAAAAGCAAAAAAATCTTTAACAGCTGACTATTTATCAGGCAAAAAAATAATTAAAACCCCAGGAAAACGTCGTCCAGGTAATGGTAATAAACTTTGTTTAAAAAAATGTCATGCTAATAATTTAAAAAACATTGACGTAGAAATCCCATTAGGGAAATTAGTCGCTATTACAGGGGTTTCAGGGTCAGGAAAATCTACCTTAGTCAACGAATTATTATATCCGTCACTTCAACATCATTTAACTAAAAAAGTTCCTATTCCTAAGTATTTGGATGAAGTTACGGGACTCAACGCGATCGATAAAGTTATTGTCATTGATCAGTCACCCATTGGTAGAACACCGAGATCCAACCCTGCAACTTATACAAGCATTTTTGATAGTATTCGGGAGTTATTTTCTCAAACAGTAGAAGCCAAAGCAAGGGGTTATAAACCAGGTCGTTTTTCCTTTAATGTGAAAGGGGGAAGGTGTGAAAATTGTGGGGGACAAGGGGTTAATGTCATTGAGATGAATTTTTTACCGAATGTCTATGTTCAATGTGAGGTTTGTAAGGGGGCAAGATACAACCGAGAAACCCTACAAGTTAAATATAAAGGTCATTCTATTGCTGATGTTTTGGACATGACAGTAGAAGAAGCGTTAAGCGTATTTGAAAATATACCAAGGGCAGTCAATCGATTACAAACTTTAGTAGATGTTGGCTTAGGTTATGTTAAATTAGGCCAACCGGCACCTACTTTATCAGGAGGAGAAGCACAACGGGTTAAACTAGCCTCAGAATTGTCTCGTCGGGCAACTGGAAAAACCCTCTATTTAATCGATGAACCCACCACAGGATTATCATTTTATGACGTTCATCAC
>JASJDW010000064.1 GCA_030064955.1 Crocosphaera sp. | reverse complement strand
ATAAACCCATTTCATGACTGTTTCTCCTTGGTATCTAAGGGGTTAAAATAAGTGATTAAAGATGAGGATAGTTGTGGTTTAATAATCTCATAAAGTCGTTGAATTCTTGTCACGGTATGATAAGAAGAATCATTATCTAGTTTTCTCTCACAAGTCCCATGAATTTCTTCTTCCTTTAATGCCTGATGCAACGCTTTTTTATCTTCAAAGTAAACCAATTCTAACCGTAAATGATATTTATTTAAAATCGTTTTAACTTTATCTATTAATTGTTTAAACTTATCTTGTTCTTTGGTTTCATTTTCTATTATTCCTAATCGCATGACCATCGAAGAACGAACCGCTACCCCATAAAGGGTAATAGCCAACATGGTACCCACTAATGCTTCGGTTAAAGCGACATCAGCAGCCCCAAACATGGCATAAACTAAGGCCGCAACTGCCCCTAAAATCCCCCGAATCACTAAAGCATGATAAGGGTTAACTTGCAAAACGGTTAAACAAGCAGATAAAGGTAATAAGGCTGTAATTATATAGAGATAAATGTCATTCATTTTTTAAAAAAATAAGGGTTATTGATTGTCTTCACTGCTAGAACAGTAAGCTAAAACATAACCTAATACTGTGTTCCAAATTGCCAAAGAAATGATAGCCAAAATCAGTAATGGCCATTCACTGGGGATTTTTAAAAATAGTCCAAAAATAATACTCATTGATCCCAAAGTATCAGCAACAGAAAGGCTATGAAGTTTATATAATACTGAGCGATCGCCCACTAATGGAAAAGTTCCCCAAAACCAAAAAATGAGACCAACAATAATACAAAAATAACTTAAATAGGTAATCATAGCTTTAGTATATTATCAAAAAAATGTTAATTTTCTGTTATTTTTATTCGTTTCAAAATTTGTGCAAGCAACATCAAAGAAGCATTACCAACACTAAGGATAAGAACACCGACAACCCCAATCATCCAATCATCTCTTAGTACAGAAATGACTAAGATCATAACCGATGTTTTAGTAGCAATACTAGCAAATGCTAACATTTTTTGCCAAATATCGTTATCTTGCCATGCTTCATACATGGGGATCAGTAGGGCTAAAATCATCACAATCAAAATTAAATCCATCATTGTTTTTTTCGTTGAATACGATGTACCTCATACCATCCTTCTTCATGATATTTTAACACAATTGTTTTCGGAGTAAACGTAATGATAAAGATATCTAAAAAAATTAATCCAGGGGTTCTTTTGGGTTTCACTCTTTCCATTTTAATCCCTTCTTGTTTATGGGGAAATAACATAATTTCTATCGCTTCGATGTAAGCTTGAGGAATGGCAATTAAAACTTCTACTAACGCACGCAACCAATCTTTTATTTTTCCTGGAGAAGTAAGTTTACGAGGTAATAACACACAGATGGTTACACCAATGATAATGTTAGCTAAACTAACATCTGATGTGAGTAAAAACCAAATCGTCAATTTTAAAATTAAATCTAAATAAGAAATCATGTTTTACCCCATATTTTATATCAATTGTTAACAGATTTTATTGAATAGTATTTGAAAAAAATAGAGAACTATTAACCATTGTTTCTTGTCCATTGCTTAGCCCGAAAAACAACCAGAATAGAAAAATCAACATTAAACTCATTACTCCAATTAAGTGATCAAATTCTTCAGCAATACGAGGTAATTTAATAACAGCTTTTTGAAACAATAAATAATAAGCTAACCATCCTAAAAATATAGTTATCAAAGGTTTAATGGTATTTCTAATCGTGTAAGCTTCATAGTAAATACCATTTGCAATAATTAAACCACCCAATAATAAAATTATTGCTGACCAAAACCCTAGTTTAACTTTACTTTGCCCCGTTTTTGCATGAGGTAAAAAGATGAATTTAGCAAAAGAAATAGCCGTTCCTAATGCAGCAATATTCATAGCAATAACTTGCCAAGGTAAAAGGTTTTTCATGGTTAACACCTTTGCCCCAAACCCTGATAATAAAGGAAACCCTGATATGGAAAAACTAGCCATCACTAAAGCGATCCAAATGGGTGTATCGATGGGTAAATGTTTTAATTCTTTAAAGTTACGACTGGGTAATATTCCTGCGATTAAAAATAAAGAAGACTTGACTAAGCCGTGGGTTAAAGCGTAAAATCCTCCCACTTCTGGTGCTGCTAAAATAAAGCCTAACTGGGAAACCGTATGAAAGGCTAACATTCGTTTACTATCTTTCTCAAATACTGCGTAACCCACCCCTAATAAAGCTGTCCCTGCACCAAAAATGCGGACGATGGGATCCACCTCACTTACCATTAACGCACAGCGAACGAGGGGATAAACGCCTGCTTTGACCACAACTCCGGATAACATGGCAGAGACAGGGGTTTCTGACTCAGAATGGGTTAAGGGTAGCCACAAACCTGATACAAATATACCACCCTTGGCTAATAGTCCCAGAAAAATAAAGGCGATCGCTTCTGGAGGTGATCCTTTTAACCCGACAAAACTAAAGGAATGATGAGATTGATATACCAATACTGCCCCCACCAAGTAAAATAACATGGCGGTGTTGCTAACAAAAAGATAACGCAACCCTACCCAAATGGAGCGATCGCTTCTAGGATAGGCAATGAGTAAAAAGGAGGCAATACTGATCACTTCTAGGGCGACATATAAACTGATAAAATCAGCGCAGATAAAAGCAGCATTAACGCTTCCGTGTAGGAGAATAATTTGAGTATAAAAAAAGGCTATTTTGTCACTTTGCCAACAGTAAAAAAGCACAGCTAAGGTGACTAAAGCATTGGTAAGAATAAAAAAGCCGCTCAGGTTATCAATTAAGAGAATAACGCCAAAGTTATCCAGTAAATTAAATTCTAAAGATGAGTCTAAATTAAATATTGTTAACGCATAACCAAGGGAAAAGATAGCTACCCCTAAAGCAAGGTAGCGAGCTACTCTAGGAAGTAAATAAATACTAAATCCAATAAATAAAGGTAAGGCGATCCAAATAATTGTTAGAGCTTTCATTTCATTAGGCATTATTATTTTTTTCTATTTCTTTTGTTTCTAATGTTGGATTATTTTGGGCTAATTTCATCACCCCTACTAACATTAAGGCTTGAATGGAAAAACCAATTACAATAGCTGTTAGAATGACGGCTTGAGGAACTGGATCGGCATAATTATTATTGGTGGTATTATCCAAAATTGGTGTGAATAGACCATTTCTTGATGAAATAATGACATAGTAAGCGATAACTCCCGTACTCATTACATCCATTGCGATAATTTTCATCATTAAATTTTCTTTAAAAATGATTCCAAAAAAGCCAAACATGATTGTTGCAAAAATAAAAGATTCTAACATAATAGTAATATTTAATTTTTTTTTAATTAGATTTATTATTAATAAAGCGAATAATAGCATAACTCGCTGCTAAGGCAAGACAAGCAAAAGCCAGGGCAATTAAATCATTTTTAGCATATTTTGAGGGATCAAAAATAATAATTTTTCTCGCCACTGCAATCAAAGCAGTCACCACAACTAACTCCACTTGAACAATATGTTTTCTGAGATAGGCGGTAATGTTTTCTAAGAGTTCTAAGGCAATTAGTATATTGAGAAATAAGCCAAAAATTTCAATTAAGGTTTTGTTAAAGAAACCCACAGGTTCAGCAGAAAATAAATCTCTAGCTAATACTAGAGATAAATCAAATAAAGAAACAATGATAACAATAACTAAAGCAATAGACAAAATTTTAGAAACAACATTCTCAACATAATGAATGCCGATCATAAAGTTATCATCTTTTAATAATTTGATGGCTTGGATAATTGTAGTTTTAAACCTGTTTTTCGACGGGTTTCTTTTTACCATTTTAACTGCTTTTACCATTAGCGATTCATCATTTTACCATAGAAGCTTCAAAAAAGGGACAAAATCTAGTTTATGATTGTCCCTTTTTTTACTTTAGTTAGCTACATCTGCATTCGGTAATTTTTCCGCTGTTTCTGAAGGTGCTTTAAAGGCAAATCTCAATAAAGGAGGTGCCAAAAAAGTTGTCAGAATAACCATTACAATGATAGCTGCTTCCAAAGATTGACTTAAAACACCACTAGCTGAACCAATACCTGCAAACACTAAGCCTACTTCTCCCCTAGGAATCATTCCAAAGCCAATGGCTAAACGGTTAATTTTTTCTTTGCCTGTTATTGTCCACCCTGTAATTAGTTTACCGATGATGGCAACAACGATTAAAAAGGTAGCAATGATTAAACCTTCCCTATTTTCAGGAATAAAGGGATTAAGTACCCCTAAATCTACTTTTGCCCCTACACTAACGAAGAAAATGGGAACCAAAATATCGGCAATTGGAATCACTTGTTGATCCAATTCTTTACGCTTATCGGTTTCATCTAACACTAAACCCGCAGCAAACGCACCTAAAATAGCTTCTAGCTGAATGACGTTAGCTAAAAATGCCATAAAGAAGGCAAAAATCAAAGCAGGAATCACTAACTTTCCGCGGGTTTGTAATAAGTCAGAAACCGCCATAAAGGATTTATTAAAGAATTTTCCTAAGAAAATTGAACCCAATAAAAATACCGTAGCACTGACAATTAAATAGATGACATTAACAACATCAACGGTTCCAGTTTTGGCTAAACTCGCCACAACTGCTAAAACGATAATTCCTAATACATCATCAATAACCGCAGCACCGACAATGATTTGTCCTTCTTTTGATTTTAAATAGCCTAACTCTGACAAAACCTTAGAGGTAATACCAATGCTGGTGGCGGTTAAGGCTGCACCGGCAAAAATAGCAGGAATGGTGGGAACATTAAACAACAACATCAACCCTACAGTACCCGCAGTAAAGGGAGCAACCACTCCAACAACCGCTACGATCGCTGCTTGATATCCTACTTCTTTTAACTCTCTAATGTCTGATTCTAGACCAATTTCAAACAGTAGGATAATCACCCCTATTTCTGCTAACACAGAAATAACTTCACTTTGGGTACTAAACACTTCAGGAAGAGCTTCAGGGGTTAAACCGCCTACTAATTGTAAGGCACTCATTAATACTGAGTCTGTCGCAGTGGCACCACTTTCGGGGAAGACTAATAAATGTAGGGCAGAAGCACCCACAACGACACCACCGACTAATTCTCCTAAAACGGGGGGTAAATTAAGGGATCTCGAGATTTCTCCCCCTAATTTACTGGCTAGATAAATAACAATTAAACTCAGTAACACACCCGCTAAAATCATCGGGCCGAGATTGGCAGTGGTTTCTGTGGCTAACAGTGGAATAGGTGGACTAAGGATCATAATTTTTGACTAGGTGGACAACTTTTTAGAAAAAATGGAGGAAATTTAGAATTTAGAATGCAGAATTTAGAATTTTTATATTTCTTTATTCTTAATTCTTGCCTCCTCTATCTAGAAACGCGATCGCTGTAAGCAACCCCATTACTTGGGTTACTATCATCTTCAGGGAAATGAGAATCATTGATTCCCATCTGTTTTTGAATTTGCTCAATGGTATAGCCATTGAGACTGGCAACCGCTAACTGTAAAGCTGCAACACGGGTTTTAACACGGTTTTGATGGGGAACCCGATCCAAGATGTTGAATTTTTGCAGTCTTTCTTTGAGTTTGCCTTCGCCACCAACGATGAACACTTCTAACCCTTTAGCATAAGCATCATCGATGGTTTTTTCTAGGGCTAAGGTTGCAGTGACACCCAACAATGGTACATGGGTTAGGTCGATCACCAACATCTCATAGTTATCTAAGATATTTTGACGTTGGGTAATGGCTTTAGATGCACCGAAACTCATGGGACCGGCTAAGTCGAGTAATAAGATGCGTCCGTTAGCTTCTTTCATCAAGTGCTTAGCTTCTTGGTTGGCGAGGCGATCATCTTCATGGGTGTCAATGGCTTTGACGCGATCGGCTTGAATATTGGCTAATTTTTGAATCGTTAAAACGTTAGCAACAAATACGCCTAAACCAACGGCAGTGATCAAATCGTAGAATACAGTCAGCAACATGACCCCATACATGATGGCTGCTGCTTTCCAAGATAGTTTGTGGGCGCGTTTAAGGAACTTCCAGTCGATAATGTCGATACCTACCTTAAAAGCAATACCTGCTAATACTGCTAACGGAATATTTTGGGTTAAAGGGGCTGCCCAAAGCACCACAACTAATAAGATTAAAGCACGAGATAAACCAGATAGGGCAGTGCGTCCTCCAGCTTGAATATTAACAACGGTTCCCATGGTTGCACCCGCGCCAGGTAAACCACCGCATAAACCAGAGACTAAGTTACCAATCCCTTGACCAATTAACTCTTTATCGGAGTTGTGTTGAGTTTGGGTTAAACTATCGGCAATAACTGCCGTTAATAGTGCGTCGATACAGCCTAACATCCCTAACACCAAACCATCTACAATCATGATTTGCACTTGATCTAGGGTAAAGGTGGGCATGACCAAAGAGGGAAGTCCTGCACTAAACTCAGGAATGGTTTTAATCTCACCATTGGCAAACAAGAAAACTGAAATTAAAGTACAACCAATTAAAGCAACTAACTGAGGAGGAACAACTTTTTTCAGTTTCGAGGGCATTAAGAATAATATGGCTACTGCTAACAACCCTAAAATAGCCTCACCGATGTTGATATTGAGATTACTCAATACAGTTGGGGCATTTTGTAGAGCAGCAATCACTCCCCCCTTCGGATTGGGGGTTCCTAATAACGGACCAAATTGTAGAATAATCAGAATTAGTCCAATACCTGACATAAAGCCAGAGATTACGGTATAAGGCATCAGGGTAATATATTTACCCAATTTCAGCAAACCGAAAATAATTTGAAATAGCCCCGCCAGCATAACAACGGTAAAAGCCATCGCTAGTCCATTTTCAGGGTTGTCTGCTGTTAATTTTGTGATAACTGCTGTCATTACCACGGTCATTGGACCAGTGGGTTCGGAAATAAGGGTGGGTGTCCCTCCAAATAAAGCAGCGAAAAAGCCGATTAATACAGCACCCCATAAACCCGCAGCAGGACCAGCACCGGAAGCAACTCCGAAGGCAAGGGCCATGGGAAGGGCGATCACTGCTGCGGTTACCCCGCCAAATAGATCACCCCTGATATTTCTAAAATGAATTTGATTGGTTATTTGCATGAAGAATTGTTAAGTTTTGCTTAGAGTTTTTTCATGTTTTGATTGTATGGCAGTAATGCCTTTTGGCGGGACATTTCCGTACATTTACAGACAACAGTTTATTTATGGGTAAGAGGAGAAAGGATTAAGACTCTGATTAATCCTACGCTTTGACCTCTGATATAGCTAGAAGTCTGTTGCTGAAACGTTTATAGACTAAATTCTATTTTTTTTTGTTGAATCATAGTCTAATTACTATAGAAGAGTACAACAAATTTTAAGAATTCGTCAAGACCCTTAATTGTAAATTTTCTTAATGATTAGGAAAAGTGTATCTTATTGTTATTGTTGCGCTTCCCCACCCTCTCCACTCTTTTGGTCGCTACATGGAGTTGAAACCCTTATCTCGCTTTAATTTAGCCCCTAATTCCCACTTAATGCGATTCAAAATCGAGGTTTTGTCTAAAGATAATAAAATCCGTTTCACCACTGTTTTGGGCCCTTCTGGTCCCCAGGCCGCCCCATTAGCTAAATAGCGTTTAGTCACTTGTCCAATGGCGTAACAAGATACCCCGGCCACACTGCCTTGAGTAATCGCAATAGATAGATAAGGAAGCAAGGAAAATCCTGCGGTTGTTGGTATAATCAAGCCTAACATCCCTTTGAGAGAACTCAAACCCAAGGAGGTGAGAAATTCACTGGCACTGATTCCTCCCATACTCACCCCAATTTTTTGTAAAAGAGCGATCGCTCCTTGTTGGGTCATGGAAATCCCATAAAGACGAGATAAAGCTAAAATCATGGCCACATCTACCACGGCTCCGGTTAATAAATCAACCACTGTGACTGGATTTAAGGCAATGGCCATCCCTTTAGTCATCACGGCTTTTTGTATTAACTGATTGGCTGCTTTTTCTCGAATTTCTAATTTACGTGCCAAAATTTGCTCATTAACTTCATCGGCATATAACATGGTATTAATCGCTACTAATGATTTACCTTCCCGATGTAAGATTTCTAATATTTTTAACTTTAATGCCTCAATTTGGGGTTTTCCTCTTCGTCTTTGTTGTTTTAAATTGCCTTGATGATCTTGGGTGATTTCCATTACTAAAGGAGAGGCAGCAATCATGACAATTTCATCTGGTGAAACTAACTGTTTAACTCGCTCATTGCGTATTTTGTCATAGATGGCTAAGCGATCGGTTTCTGGATACTGATCAATTTTATTAAACGCTAAAATAATCGGTTTTCCTGCTTCTCGTAACTGAGATAAGGCATCAAATTCAACTTTGGTCATATCTCCAGAAATAACAAATAGAATTAAATCTACCTGTTTTGCCATTTGATGGGCTAAAATTTCTCTGGTTTCTCCATCCACTTCGTCAATACCTGGGGTATCAATTAACTGTATTTGAGACTGTCCCCACCCTGATAAGGCAACTGTTTGTAAACCTTGTATATTGTCATCTTCTTCTAATTTCCAAGAGGCTTTATCAATTGTTTGAGTTACTCCATGCAAAGGACCAGTTTTAAAAATATTTTCTCCTAACAAAGCATTTAAAACGGAAGATTTCCCCCTCCCTACCATACCAAAAGCAGCAATTTGGACTAAGGAATGCTCTAACTTTTCCAGCATTTCTGTTAGGTTATTTAATTCAGTTTCTAACCCAATTTGTTCCTGCGGTGTTAAATCTAAATGGTTAACTAAGTTTCTCAAACTATCTTGTGCTTGTTGATAGTTTAATTGTTCTTGAATTTCATCAAAACTAAGTAAGGCTTCGTCTAAGTCTTGAAAATTCCAGGGATTATCATCGCTTGCTTCAGACATTGTTGACTTATGATTAGTGAACTAAGGCAATCATGGTTAACAATAAAATTAGTCTATCTGATTATAGTATAAAATTCCTTTAATTAGCATAAATAAGAACAATTAAGCCTTTTTATCAAAATTAACAAGAAACTTTTGAACCTCGATAAAGGTCTAAAAATCGAGTTGCGTCCCTATAGTTTAAGGGGTAACTTAATAAATAGCCTTGAGCTTCTCGACAATTTAGATCTTGTAATAAATCTAGTTGATTCTGGGTTTCCACCCCTTCTGCAATGACTCGCAAATCTAAACTATTTCCTAAGGCAATGGCTGCTGAAATAATAGCAATAGTTTCTGGTTTTTCTGTCAGTTCTTTAATACAAGATTGAGCAATTTTTAATGTACCAAAGGGAAATTGAGGAAGATGATTAATACAAGAATAACCAGTGCCAAAATCATCCATAGATAAATGAACTCCTAATTGTCTTAAATCTTGTAAGACTTGATGTGCGAGTTCTGAATTGGCAAGAATTGCTTTTTCTGTTATTTCTAATTCAAGCCAATGAGGAGCCAGTTGTGTCTCCTTTAATATCTGTTTAACTCTATTGACAAAATTAGGATCTTTTAGTTGTAGCGGCGACAGATTAACGGACATTATAAAATTAGGTAAACCCATATCTTGCCAAGCTTTATTCTGACGGCAAGCTTCCTTTAAAATCCACTCTCCTATCAACAGAATTGAGTCAGTTTGTTCAGCAACTGGAATAAATTTTTGAGGACTAATTTTACCTAATTCTGGATGATTCCAACGAACTAATGCTTCAAAACCAGAAATTTCACCTGTCTTAATTTTGATTTGGGGTTGATAATAAAGTTCCAATTCCTGATGGCTTAAAGCTTTTTGAAGAGCAGTTTTAGCTTTTAATAATCTAGAGGCTTTAGGATCAATAGTCAAGTGAGATTTTTTATCCTTTGATATCATCTTCTTTTTATGCTTTAATAAACTAATTTCTGCTTGTCGCAAAAAGGTTTTAATATCTTGACCATCTTGAGGATAAATGGAACAACCAACACTATACTCTAAGTATAAAAGGGTTTCAGATAATTCCAGGGATTGACTAATATTCTTTAAAATTCTCTGGATTATTTTTTCAATATCATCTCCATGACTAATTTTAGGTAATAAGACAATAAATTCATCATCTCCCCAACGAGCAACAATATCACTACCTCTTAAGCTAGATTTCAGTCGGTGAGCTACTTCTACTAAAATTTTATCACCTACAGGATAGCCCCAGTTTTTATTAATCGTTTTAAAGTGATTAATATCCAATAGAATTATCGCCATTGATGTATTATATTGTTTAGCATTTTTTAGAGAATTTAACAGGTATTCTTTAAATAAAATTCTGTTCGGTAATTTGGTTAAAGGATCTTGATATTCTTGAGCTTGAAGTGTATCTTTAGGATGTAGTAATTGAGACTCATCTTCAAAATTAAGATGAGACTGAGATAGGTCATAATAACTATTAGTTTCTGAAGAACTGGTAGAGAGTTTCTGCGCTTTATTATTGGTAATATCAATAATTTTATTAGACCATTCATGAGTTGCGTAATAAGTTGCATTAACTTCACAGCCAAAATTAATTAAGTCTCCATTTTTTAACTCTTTAATTAGACATTTTTCTCCGTTAACATAAATTCCATTACGACTTTTATTCCCATCTAAATCCCCATCAATAATCCAATAGGAATAGGTATGATTATGACGATTGTTTCTTTTCATCAATGTACCATGACGACGGGAAGCTTGTTGAGAATTAATAACAATGGAATTCTTACTATGTCTACCAATAGAATAAGTTTCTTCTTCTAAAGAAATCGTTTGACGATATTTTTGATCTTCAATAACGATTAGGTGGCGGTTTTCCTGATGATGATTGGTATGAGTATTCATAATATTTAGGTGAGAGGTTTAACAAAAAGATCAGTAAAAATTTCGGAAATAGTTAGGATAAAGCAAAAATTAAATGTTTTTGTTGGTTAAAATTTATTAAATAGTTTAATATTTCGTCTGGACTTAAAGGATGACTAAAAAAATATCCTTGCATTTCTTCGCATTCTAATTTTTGAAGGAGTTCTAACTGTTCTCGATTTTCAACTCCCTCAGCAATGACTCTCATATTAAACCCACGACTCAAGGTCATAATAGCAGAAATAATGGATACATCTTGAGGATTTTGATTAATTTCCTTGACAAAACTTTGATCAATTTTAAGAGTATTAAAGGGGAATTTTTTTAAGTACCCTAGAGAAGAATATCCTGTCCCAAAATCATCAATAGAAATATAAACTCCCATATTTCTTAACTCCTGTAAAGTTTGACTAGCTAAAGCTATATTTTTCATCAAAATAGATTCAGTGACTTCTAATTCTAGCCATTCAGGATCTAATCCCACCGATTCAAGGGTATTTTCTACTGTTTCAATCAAGTTAGATTGTTGTAATTGTTGCGCTGATAAATTAACAGCAACTCTAATAGGAGGTAATCCCATGTTTTGCCATTTTTTATTTTGTTGACAAGCCGTTTTTAGTACCCATTCTCCCATAGGAATAATTAACCCAGTTTTTTCCGCTAGAGGAATAAATTTATTAGGTCTAACTAACCCAAGTTTGGGACTGTTCCAGCGAACTAATGCTTCTAACCCATAAACTTTACCTGTTTTAACATTAATTTGTGGTTGATAATGCAGAATCAGTTCCCCATTTTTGATGGCTTGATGAAGTTGACTTTCTAAGGCAAAATTTTCAGCAATTTCTACACTCATTTCTGGGTTATAGAATTGATAATGATTTCGTCCAGATTCTTTGGTACGATACAAAGCAGCGTCTGCATTTTTAAGCAGCGTTTCTGATTCTTGTCCATCTTCAGGATAAATGGCAATTCCTACACTACATTTAAGATAAATTTGATGTCTTTCTATATTTAATGGATGTTCAAAGGCTTGAAGTAATCGTTGAGAAAATTTAGCTGCTTCATCGGGATTTTCAATTTCTGACAGAAGTACGACAAATTCATCTCCTCCCCAGCGAGACACTAAGTCACTTTTTCGCACTTGAGAGGTTAAACGTTGAGCAACACATTTTAAAATTTGATCGCCAATAGTATGACCTAAGGTATCATTAATGTTTTTAAAACTATCAATATCAATAAATAAAACAGCAAATGATTTATTATGTCTTTCAGAATTCTTGATCATCAAAGAAATATGTTGATCAAAAAAACTACGATTAGGTAATCCAGTTAACCCATCATGAAACGCATGATATTTTAATTCCGTTTCTGCTTTTTTTCGTTGGGTGATATCAAAGATATAGCTTCGGATTAGCTTTTCTTTAGCTAAATAATGGATATGCTGTTCAAACGTTTGGTCTTTTATGTTAACTTCTCGGATAACTAAACTACCATTCTTATAATTTTGCTTTTCAAGCAGTTCTTTAAGTATGGGGTGTTGAAGTTCAGCTTTTTCTAGATCGGGAAATTTTAAATTAGCAGAAGGATTAAGATAAGTAATGATTCCTTGGTAATTAATTTCAATAATAGGAATGGGACTTAATTCAACAACAGAAGCTAGATTGCTTATCTCTGATAAAGTCGGTTGTTTATTCGTTCTTTCAATAATTTGTGTATCGGTAGAAAGACTAATAAGATGGGAAGAATTAGCTGCTAAAAATCCACTAGGGGTTAATTCCGGAATAAACCCTTGACTCTCTTGATCAATAATATAGTAATGAGCTGTTATATTTTTCGTAAAGTAAATAACATCTCCGTGTTTTAGTTCAGATTTATCAATTTTATCTCCGTTAATTGCAATACCATTTTTACTTTTATATCCTTCAACATTGCCATCAATAATGACATAGGAAAAATGATCATTATTTTTATGTTTTCTGATTAAGGTCGCGTGTTGTCTAGAAATGCCTTCAGCACTAATAACAATAGAATTTTTAGGATATCGTCCGATGGAATACTGAGGTTCATTAAGGGAGAACACTCGTTTACCAGTGGTTAAATTCAATGCTAGAATATGTTGTACATTTCGTTTTTTTTCTGTTGAATCGAGCATAATAACAGCAAAAAAATAGGCTAAAAATAGTTTAATTATTTAGATCGCTTCTAAAGTTACATCAATTATGAATCATTACTCTGTACTTTCCACTGATCAAAACCTTACAGATAATGTGATCTTAATCACTTGATATCTCTTACCCCAAATTACAATTAAGTATATCTACTTTAATTTTTGCTGAGTTAACTCGGCTGCTAACTTAATAGCTGCTTTAAGACTGGTTTCTCTAGCGATACCTTTTCCAGCAATATCAAACGCAGTTCCATGATCAGGAGAAGTGCGAATAAATGGCAAGCCAATGGTGGTATTGATAGCTTGATCGAAAGCCATTAATTTAACTGGAATTAACCCTTGATCATGATATAAAGCTAAATAAGCATCAGCCAGTTGATTCATACTTAATGTGGGCTGATCCCTAGATGGGTAGCCTGTTTGGGTTAAGCTTAAACGGTTCCCATACCAAGCTTTGGCAGGATTAACCCACATGGTGTCTGGGGGAACTAAGCCAACTATTTCTACATTCGGATATTGTTTTTTTGCTGTTTCTAACCAAGGTAATAACCATTCTTTTTCTTCTGTTCCTAATTGCCCATTTTCTCCACTATGAGGGTTTAATCCTGGGATAACAATTTTAGGATTTTCAATCGCAAAATCTTGCTGTAAACAGTTAATTAATAAGTCTAATTTAAGAGACATCAATTGTGGGGTTAAGGTGTGAGAAACTTGGTTTAAAGGAATATGGGTAGTAGCTAATAAAGTTCTTAAAGTCCAACCCGTATAGGGCGATCGCCCCACAAATAGCATCCCAAAGCGATCAATTTCGGCTTTTTGGGCTAACACCTCTGTTTGTCCTGGATAATCATAGCCTGCCGCTTTCCAACAAGACTTGGCAATGGGGGCTGTGACGATCCCCTGGAACGTTCCCTGAAGGGTTTGGGCGATCGCTGTCTCCAAATAGGTAAAACTGGCTTTTCCACTAGCCGCATTACCGTATCCTAGGATAATTTGGCTAAGGGTATTAGGATCGAGGGGAAGATCCATAATAGGAAAGGTATCAGGATCAGCTAAGGGTTCTCCCTGTGAGTATAATTGCTGGTAAGTTTCCTGAAGAAGCGATCGCGTTCCGATGACGGTGAGATCAAAAGTTTGGGTTAGGGTAGGATCAGCCAATGCTTTAAGGATAATTTCTGGACCAATGCTGGCGGGATCGCCCATGGTTAGGGCTAAATGGGGACGTTGACGCGATACAGAGTCAGAAGATGACATCTTGTGATTTTACCTTGGTGTTTTACAGGAAGCTGAAAACAAAGCCCACGTGCTTCAGTCGTGGGATGTAGTTTTCCCGACGGGGCTGTGTGGCGAATGCGATTCGCCACACAGCCCCTCGACTTTAGTCGGAGTGAAAATTGTGCTATAACGGATCAAGCGGTAATGCGCGTAAGATATTTATTCGGTGTTTCTTCCCTAGAAAATTCTAGGTTTCTGTACTCAGTATAGCTGGTTAATTCCCTCTGAGACGTTTTCTGCGACGGACAAGCCCTACCCAGCCGAACAGAAATATAAAATATTGCAGGTTTAATAAGCGCGTTAATTCGAGCTATTAAACAATCATAAAAAACACTTCAATCTGCTGTCGGGCAGCCAGTGGATGTAAAACAGATGCTTGTGGAGGGGAATCTGGACGGGGCTTTTAGTTAGTAATAACTATTAGCTAGACAAACCCGATGAATCAAGAATCCCACGTGCTTGTAGCCGTGGGAGTGTCAACTATAGGATGATGGATTAGTTTGGGCTAAATTTGATGAGCCTTTACCGTAACGGTAACTTCAATGATAAGCTAAAACTGTCTGGCAATTATTAATATTTATCCATTCAATTAGGAGAACAAAAATGACTGCTGAAAGTATGATGTTTAATGGTGCTGTTACCTTAATGGTTTTAGTTCTTTTTGGTTTAGCTTGGGGCTTTCTCATTCTCAAGATTCAAGGAGGCGAAGCTGAGTAAACTATAACGAAGTCAGAAGTCAAAAGTTAGAAGTTGTTTTTGAGATAGAGATTTATGCTCCGTCTCAAAAACTATTCGACTTCAAGGACGGGGTTTTAGACCCAATGATTTTCGATAACTATCGGGAAGAAATTGAGTTTCATTGTTCAATTTCTTCCTGAAATTTAATTCCTGTTGTTAAACATTTATCAAAAATATTAATTATGAGTGATGTTACCCCTTCTATTGAGTTTTTTGTCGGTATTTCTGAAGAATTAAGTAATGTTAGGTTACGACGAAGTAAACAAACCGGTATTCGTAATGTCCTAATGATTTTTGAGAATTTGAAGTCATTGGAACGGTTTAGAAGTTATACCACTCAAACTTATGGAGATTTACGTTTAATTGATTCAGAAGGGGAAATTAGTGTTACACCTTCTTCTTTAAAAATTATTTGGGGAGGAGATGAAGGGGATGAATTAAAAGAAGTGAGATGTGGATTTGAGCTTGAAAAAGATGAGCATTGGGACCGGTTTATGCGTTTTATGGAACGTTATGCAGAAGCGAATGGCATGGCTTATCAAGATAGTCAATGATTAATTAGTTGAACAACGTTAAATCATGAATCTTTCTGAAAAAAATGACACTAAGAATCAGCAAAATTTTTCTTCTGATAGTGAAGTTAAAAATGAAAAATCATGGAGTTTTTGGACGGTTTTTAGTTCAACTTTTCTCACTATATTTTTAGCAGAAATGGGGGATAAAACCCAATTAGCAACCCTATTGATTAGCGCAGAATCTCAGTCCCCTTGGGTGGTGTTTGCTGGGGCAGCAATGGCGTTAATTGCGACTAGCTTATTAGGGGTATTAATTGGTTATTGGTTAGCCCGTCGTTTATCTCCCAAAACCTTGGATATAGCCGTAGCTTTGCTATTACTAATTATCACAGGGTTGCTGGTAGGCGATATATTAAATAGTTAAGGAAAATTAATCATGGATTGGCAATTATTGGGATTAAGTTTTATTACGGTTTTTTTAGCAGAAATAGGGGATAAAAGTCAATTGGCAGCGATCGCTTTAGGGGGAAGTTCTAAGTCACCTCGTGCGGTCTTTTTTGGGTCAATTACTGCTCTGATTTTAGCCAGTTTTTTAGGGGTGATTGCTGGGGGAACCATTGCTCAATTTTTACCTACTAAAGTCTTAAAAGCAATGGCAGCTATAGGTTTTGCGATGATGGCTTTGCGGTTGTTGTGGCCGGTATTGGATGAAGATTAAAGCTGCGATCGCAAGGTAAATTCATAATCTCCTCCCGGTTCGAGTTGATAATCTGATCGTTCCAAAAACCGTCCCAAGGGTTCATAAATTAAGGCACGGCCTAGGGACGGTTGTACTGATAATTGTCCTCGCCGAAAATGCCATTTAAACCGCCATTGATATTCTGCGGCCCTGACTTCCCCTTCCATGTGTCCTTGTTGCCAAGACTGTTGAGTAATACGGATATAAGCGGTAGTTTTGGGTAGATTACTAGAACTCACAGTGGCATTAGTCCTTAAGGTCTCTAAGTGTTTACCTAAAATAACACGGGAGCATGAAAGCGATCGTCTTTTAAGCAATGGATGAAATGCGACCCGATTGGTTTTAACCAATTGTATCTTGTTTTGCACAGCTATGTAAGATATAGGTTATGATGTTTTTATGGCTATTTTAACCCTGACCTTAAAACTTCCTTTTTATCGGTTAAACCAATGCAAAGC
>JASJDW010000345.1 GCA_030064955.1 Crocosphaera sp. | reverse complement strand
GCCGTAAAACGGGCGGTGATTCCCAGACCTCACGATCTAGGTTTCTGCTTCAATGCAACTGCCTCTACCCACAAAGAGTTTTATGGCCTTACGTTCGCTCCACAGACTATCCCCGCAAGTCCTGCGGTTCTTATGTGTCGAAATCCTCAAACCGAGAATTCTTGTCTTTAGATTTGATTCTAGGGATGCTTATACCCATTGCCCTATCCTCTTATCCCAGTCTGCCGATTTTTCTTCGCCGTTGCTACTTCAAGCCAACTTTGGTGTTAGGCTTTATGTCTCCATCGTCTGGGTGGGTCATTGACCACTACTAGCCTACCATATAAAGCCGTCGTAGAACGACGGGGTTTCAGACCCAAATTTTTGATGAAACGCAACCTCAGCGAGGTTCCCTCGCCAACCGAATGCGCGTTTCTTTCAAAAGCTGAAGGCCGAACGCTGACGGCTGAATGCTTACGCTTTGTGAGGGAAGTTCCCTTCTGCCTCCTGCCCCCTGCCTCCTGCCTCCTTCAAAAGTCAATCTTTTGATAATGCCTGTAGACGATTTTGAGCGAGTTCAAAGGTTGGTTCAATATCAACCGCTTTTTGGTAACTTTCTATAGCCTCCGATGGCTGTCCCATCAGTTCTAAAGCACTTCCCCGATTGTACCAAGCTTGGTAATAGTTGGGTTGAATACTCAGCACTTGATCCCAACAGGCGATCGCTTCTGGCCATTGCTGTAAACTATAAAGAACTTGCCCTTTAGCGTTGAGGGCTTCTACATCTTGACTGTTGAGGGCTAAGGCTTGATCAAAACTGGCGATCGCTTCTTCGAGTTGTCCGAGGGTTCCCAAAGCACTGCCTCGGTTATGCCAAGCGGGGGCAAAATTAGGATCGAGGGCCAAGGCTTGATCCCAGAGGGCGATCGCGGCTTCTAAGTCTCCCAAGTTCGCTTGTTCAATACCTTGATTAAAATAGGTTTCAACGGTTTCAAAAGCGTTTTGGGGAGACGTTGGGGCTTGTTGGGCCTCAAATTGACTAATTAAAGTATCTATCAGGGTTTGAGGATCTGTAGATTCAATGCCTAATTGTTGAGACAGTTGGCTGGCTAGTTCTGGATCTTGTTGTAATCGGGTGGTTAATTCTTCAATGGTTAGGGTTTCTTGCTGAGGGGGTTGGGAAGGGGTAGAAGGGGGATTTTCTCCTAAACTCTCTTCAAGGGTAGGAGGCTTAATTTCTGTTGTCAGGATATCCGTTACTTTTGTATCTGGCCCAACGTATTCCCACACAGCACTATCCGCTTCTCTAGTGTAAAGTTTTCGACCAATTTCGTAGGCTGTTTGTCCAATGGGTTCTATCTTTTGAAAGGACTGGGCTAACTCTCCTAAGCGCATCATTCTTGCTGCTAGTTGTAAGTTAGGGGCAGCCGAAGAAAGGGCTTTTTCTCCAAACCGCTCTAACCAAGCAACCCATAATTTCGCTTTGCCTCTCTCTCCCAAATCTTCAAAATATTTAAGAATGCGCCCTTCGTGCCATCCGTGGGCGACACCATCTAGGAGTTGACTAAACAAAAATTCGTAATCTGTGTCACTGAGGGGTTGTGTAAGAGATTTTTTTTGATTTTGAAGTCCTCTTCCTAGTATGGGGGAAGATGAACCAAATACCTGAGCAAAAAAGCTTTTTATCCAGTGCCAGAACCGTTTTAGTAAACCCTGCATATTGAATATTAATTGACTTGGACGATTGAGAGACAATGCGTGCCATTATGACCCTCAATTATTCTATCTTAAATGTCGCAACTAGGACGTCTGCTACACCGTTAGGTTAGGAAAGAGCCTCATCATTGACCAAGTTGAAGATTACCAGAGCAAAAAAACAATTGAATGAGAAGGGAATTCAAGATATTTCAAAATATTACTTTAAGTTTATAACTTTTAACATATAGTTTGAGACTTCTTTGCTAGAGTTTTGGTAGTTGTTTTTACAGTGATGATAATTAAATTATGTCTTTATTTCCTATTCTCGAAGTTGACGATGTTTTCGCCTCTCTTGCTAGAAAAGCTGAAGGTGACTTAAGGGATGAAACAACCTTAAAAGAGTCCTTATTTTCCAAACAAGTTGATAAAAACCGTATTACTCTTAGACTGCGTGAAATACTGCCACCTATCTTTAATTTAGAGTATATTGAAAATGTTGTTTTTCCAGCTTTAGTTACCACTGCTTATAATGGAGACAGATTATCTGTCCCCATGATCGATCCCTTTTTCTTCAATAAAGAAGAAGCATTACCCTATTTCTTATGGGGAATGCTATATGATAATTGGGAACCTAATTTAGAAGAAGACGGGCTATCGGTTTTCATTCAAGGTTATGCCAATCGTGGTGAGGAAAATAATCGCAAAAAAATCTATTATTCAGCTTTAACCCCCGATTTATATAATCCTATGTATCAAAATAAGATCACATCATTTTTTGATGGTCTTTTTAAACCTGAAAATGCCAATAAGCCGATCATGGCAGAATATTACGGTAGTTATTTTGATTTGTATTGGGATCTTCATTTAGGAGTAACTGGAAATGACATTCCCCAGGAAGTTCGGGAATTGGGACAGAGTTTTAATACTGTATTAGCTTATCTAAATCCCATCGAAGATATTGTTCATGATAACTATATTCGGGTTAGAGCTTTCCGTCAAACCCTTAAAGACTGGGTGGATGAAAAAATTGAAGATTTATTATCAGAAAACACGCCAGAACCTGAAAAAACATTGGCTTATTATTGGCTAATTAATGGGGAACAAGGTGATGATTTTAGACGTAAAGATGTTGTGTTTGAGTGTTTTCATAACTTTGTGGCTTTAAGTCAGTGGGGTAATACCATTTACCAAATTATGTTTAAATTAAGCGATCAAACAGATGCCCCTGAAATCAAAGAAATGTTTCAACAAGTAATGAGTCAGCAATTTGATGTTGTCTCTCAAGGATCATTTACGCCTCTTGAACAATTTGTCATGGAGTTATTCCGTGTTTTATCCCCTAATGCTGGAAGTATTTCTACCCTTACAGAAACCGGTCAATTAGAACCTTTATATCCCAGATATGGTTACGTAATTAATCCACACAAACCCACCAGTGAAGACCCCCGACATTGGCTGAACCCAACCGAATTTGATCCCCAACGTTATGTCAATGCGCCAACTAGCGACCAAATTGATGAAGCAAGAGCAAAAGAAATTGGTTTTGCTCAATGTCCTTTCCATAAATCTCCCATCGGAGTTAAAGATGGACGAAACACTGAGATTACTAATAGTGCGTTTGGAACGGTTTATGGTAGCACCGATGGACAAGTTTATCCTGTTTGTGATTATGCTGGTTATGCACCGTTTGGGTTTGGCTATCGTCGTTGTCCTGGGGAACAATTTACCGTTAAATTTGTTGAAGACTTTTTACGAAAAGTATGGAACGATGGAATTGAATTTAAGCTTCTCGACATACCAAATCCTGAACCCGTTCCTGTTGGCCCAGGAACAGTAGTTAATGACAATATTGGTTTTATTCGCTCGAATTAAAGACTTATACCAATTCTCTTTATTCATCATAAAGATTGTTAGTGGAGGTAGGCAGAGGAAGCAGGGGCAGCAGAGGAAGCGGGGGGAGAAGATTGCCAATTAACTCTCCAGTGACTTTTGAGAATTGGTATTAGAGACATTTAAAAATAAAATCTCCTGACCGATGGTTGGGAGATTCTGAACTTCTGAACTTCTGCTGCGGAGCATCGGGCGAAGCCTGCCCTCCCGAACTCCCGAACTCCCGAACTCCTAACTCCTAAAACTAGAAACGTTTGTACCGTTCGGCTGATACTCACAGCGAAACCTCACAAGTATATTTTCTTTAACTCGTTCTCACTTCTTTCCAGAGGTTAAGATATTGTTCTTCAACTTGCTTTGATAAAGGTTCTAAAAATTCACATTTATCAAAAATAGCTGAGTCAATAAATAATAAAGGATTATTAATAACATCGGAAGAAAGTTGTTTTTGATCGATCTGATTAATCATAGGAGAAGCAGCATCAGCAAACAAAGAAATGAGATTGGCTGCTTGAGGTTGCCAACAAAAATCAAGCCATTGTTGAGCCGTTTTCGATAACTCCGTTTGTTCTTCTTTTGCTTTTGGTTTCACCCATACATCTGACCATAAAGCTGTTCCAGAAGCAGGAACCACCCCTTTAATGTTAGGGTTTTTAGCTATCAGAGGAATAATCTCATTAGACCATCCTACACTTACCCAAACATCCCCAACTAATAGGGGTTGTAAATAATGTTGAGAACTGTAATATTTGATTTGTTGATTGAGGGCTAACAGTTCTATTTTTAACTGAGCAACTTGGTCTAAATTTTTAGTATTGTAAGATTGCTCTAGCTTTTTCAACGTTAACCCGATAACTTCTCTGGGTTGGTCTACTATAGAAATGCGATCGCTCAAGCGATTATCCCATAAATCAGACCAGTCTTGGGGTTGCCAGTCCAGTTTATCAGAGCGATAGGCTATTAAGGTGGTTCCCCAACGATAAGGTGCAGCCCAAATTAATCCATTTTCTTGCAAATATCCTTGTTTATCTCGTGTGACCAACCTTTGCCAACGAGAGGGTAAGGTGTCCCACTTGTTAATCTGGGTCATATTAAGAGGTTCAATTAACTGTTTTTGGATGGCATCAGTTAACCAAACATCTCCCAAAGTAACAAAATCACTTAAAGAAGGGGGCGGCGGATTAATAACAGGTATTTTGGGGATATTTTGCCATATACCCTTCTTATTATCATCTTTTTCCTGCCAAGTTTCCAGGAGAGAAAATAACGCTTTTAATTGTCCTTGAGGTTTAAACTCAAGAGACGATCCTGAAGAGATTTGTTGACGAAACGCCTTGACAAATTGAGGGGGAATAGAACCTTGTAACAATAAAACCCGTAAATCAACCTTAGAACTAGCACAGCTTGATAATAGATTTCCTAATGCCAAAATTCCTGTAGTAGTGATAAAAGAACGACGGGTAAGCATAAAATTTACTGTATCAAGAGTTACTTTTCATTATTGATTAATCTTGATTCAAGTTGAAGGGAAATGTCAAGATTCAATGATTTAATTTTCAAAGATTTTTATCAATGAATAGCAACAATCAGCCAGAAGTCAATCAGCTTTAACAAAAATTGATATTACCGAAAATTTGGGTTTAAAGCCCCGTCCTTTTAGGACGGCTTTTCTAGAGTTTTAATGTAATCTCTAAGAACTTCGGACATGGGGACTTGCTTGGATGCTGCATAGGATTTAAGGATTTCAAA
>JASJDW010000344.1 GCA_030064955.1 Crocosphaera sp. | reverse complement strand
CCTTTATTACTTTTAGCCTTAGTTTCTTGTTCATCTTCTTCCTCATCCCAGTTTTTCCGCTTAGAGATTCGGGGAGGAGCAGGACGTTTTAGTTGAGGCTTAGGCTTGAGAACTGTATCTAAGCCATCATCATTATCGTCCTCCTCTTCAAGTACAGCAGAAGCTGGCTTTACAGAAGAAGAAAAACCCCCTACCCTAGTGGCTCCTTCGGTGAAGCCAGCTTCTGCTGTACTTGAAGAGGAGGACGAGAATGATGATGCCTTAGAGACAGTTCTCAAGCCTAAACCTCAACTAAAACGTCCTGCTCCTCCTCGAATCTCCAAGCGCAAAAACTGGGATGAGGAAGAAGATGAACAAGAAACTAAGGCTAAAAGTAATAAAGGACCAGGTAAAGGAAAACGCCGTTTTCAACCCATCGATGATGAGGAGGAAGATTTTGAAACTGAAGTCAGTAACAATGCGGTTTCTCTTAGTTTAAGTCTATCCACAGCCCGCCCCCCTAAACCTAAATCTCAAAACAAACCTACCACTAGCACCCAAAAGCCCAAAAAACCAACCCTTAAAAGCGGTGAGAATAGTACGGAACGCAATCGTACAGAACGTCGAGAACGGCCTGAAGCACGTCAGAAGCCTGAAAAAATTGTTCTCGATAGTAACTTAACGGTTAGGGAACTCTCAGAACGACTGCAAATTGCTGAAACAGAAATTATTAAACATCTCTTCTCAAAAGGCATTGCTGTTAACATTACCGAAACCCTCGATCAAGACACGGCTAAAATGGTCACAGAAGCCTTTGGCATTGAGGTGGAAATCCCTGAAGCTCAATCAGCAGCCACTAAGAGTACAGAAATGCTCGATGAGCAGGACTTAGAAAATCTACAACGTCGTCCTCCAGTGGTCACTATCATGGGTCACGTGGATCACGGGAAAACAACGTTGCTCGACTCCATTCGTCAAACAAAGGTAGCACAAGGAGAAGCCGGAGGTATCACTCAGCATATCGGAGCTTATCATGTGGATATCGACCATGAAGGGGAAACTCAACAAATTGTCTTCTTAGATACCCCTGGCCACGAAGCTTTTACCGCGATGCGGGCTAGAGGAACGAGAGTAACGGATATGGCGATTTTGGTGGTGGCTGCGGATGATGGGGTACAACCCCAAACCAGAGAAGCCATTAGTCATGCCCAAGCAGCCGAAGTTCCCATTGTGGTAGCTATTAATAAGATTGATAAACCAGAAGCTAACCCCGATCGCATTAAACAGGAACTCTCAGAATTGAGCTTAGTCCCTGAAGAATGGGGCGGTGAAACCATTATGGTTCCCGTGAGTGCTTTGAAAGGGGAAAATCTTGATGACTTACTGGAGATGCTGGTTCTGGTCTCAGAAGTGGAAGAATTGGTGGCCAACCCCGATCGCTTGGCTAAAGGAACAGTGATTGAAGCTAACTTAGACCGCACCAGAGGACCAGTAGCCACCTTATTAGTCCAAAACGGCACCCTGCGGGTAGGGGATGCCATTGTGGCTGGTTCTGTGTTTGGTAAAATTCGGGCGATGATCGACGATCGCGGCAATAAGGTAGAAGAAGCCTCTCCCTCTTTTGCAGTAGAAATTTTAGGGCTGAATACGGTTCCTGCTGCGGGGGATGAATTTGAGGTTTATCCCACTGAAAAAGAAGCCCGTACCGTGGCCGAAACCAATGCAGAAAATCAACGTCAAACCCGCTTACAACAGGCTATGTCTTCCCGTCGGGTCACTTTGAGTACCTTATCTGCTCAAGCGCAGGAAGGAGAGTTAAAAGAACTTAATCTCATCCTCAAAGCAGATGTTCAAGGGTCCGTCGAAGCGATTTTAGGCTCCTTAGAACAGTTACCTCAAGATGAAGTTCAAATACGGGTTCTTTTGGCTTCTCCTGGGGAAGTGACAGAAACGGATGTAGATTTAGCGGCTGCCAGTGGAGCGGTGATTATCGGCTTTAATACGACTTTAGCCAGTGGTGCTAGGGCTGCTGCTGACCACGAAGGGGTGTATATTCGTTAATACGATATTATCTACAAACTCCTTGATGATATTGAAGGAGCTATGGAAGGGCTACTCGAGCCCGAAGAAGTGGAATCGCCTCTAGGTCAAGCAGAAGTTCGGGCTGTGTTCCCTGTCGGTCGAGGTTCGGTGGCTGGTTGTTATGTACAATCCGGTAAACTGGTACGTAACCGTCAAATTCGTGTCCACAGAAATGACAGAGTCGTCTATCAAGGCTCCCTCGATTCTCTTAAACGTATCAAAGAAGATGTGCGAGAGGTTAACTCTGGCTATGAGTGTGGTATCGGTGTTGATAAGTTTAATGACTGGCAAGAAGGCGATGTCATAGAAGCTTACGAAATGGTGATGAAACGCCGTACTTTAGCTGGAAAATCAAGCTAAACTCTTACCCATTTATCCCCATTTTAAAAGCCCCTATAAATCATAGGGGCTTTATTATTCATCTTGAATTTAATGTATCTACTCATATCTTGCACCTTCGATAAAATTTGCTAGTGGTGAAGGGGAACAGGGAACAGGCAACAGTGTTTTATTTTGATGTTAACTTATTAAAAATTGATTGCCTTCTGATGTTTATTAAGTTTATTTGTTCTGGTGCAAAATGTCACTCTATAGCACTACAAAACAACTACGTTAGAACATTTTACTCTTGGCTATTGCCTCTTGCTTTCTACCAAGATGTATTGTCCTAACCTTAATGCGTGGTGCTATATGCGTGTAAAATTATTAATTAATCAATTACCCAGAAGCCATTTTTCCGCCAATATTGTTCTTTAAGGGCACTTTCTAATTGGCTGTTGGCGATCAAACCTTTTTGTAGTAATAATTCACCCAAACGATTATTTTGAGAGGTTTGAAGTTTAATCGTTTCTTCTAATTGCTCAGAAGAGATCCAATTTTTCTGAAGTAAAATTTGACCTATTTGCATGACGTTATCAGGATTTTTCCCTGAAGGAGACAAAAACTAAATTAGCTGATTGAACTTACTCAAATTTATAACATACTTTATAAATATTTTATATGAAGCTACAGTAATTTTAACATATCTTCTCAGGTAACTAAGTGTTTCTTACCCACTCCCGTTGCTTAGGATAGAAACATTGTGGTTAGATTCTTGCAAGAATTCCCAATAAAATAGAGAGCCAAGGATGATGTTACCTTGACTCTCTTGAAATTAAGTTATGGGATGTTTAGCCAAAAATCACCATTAGTTTTCTTGTGTGGTACGGGTTGTTAAGTCACCCACCTTAGCAAACAGACCCCATTCCACTTGTTCCTCAAGATCAGGATCAATACCAGCAAATACGTCACGGTACAGCGTACGAGAACCATGCCAAATATGACCGAAGAAGAACAATAAAGCAAAGACTGCGTGTCCGAAGGTAAACCAACCTCTGGGACTGGTGCGGAATACCCCGTCAGAACCGAGGGTTTCACGGTCAAAGGTAAAGGGTTCACCTAACTGTGCCTTACGAGCAAACTGCTTAACGTCAGCAGCATTGGTGAAGGTTTGACCACCTAAAGCACCACCGTAGAAGGTAGCAGTTACCCCACTTTGTTCCACACTGAGTTTAGACTCAGCCCGACGGAAAGGAATATCCGCCCGAACAACACCATCCGCATCGGTTAAGACAATGGGGAAGGTTTCAAAGAAGTTAGGCATCCGACGAACGGTTAAAATACGACCCTCACTATCTTTAAACACAGGGTGTCCTAACCATTCTTGGGCGATACCGTCACCACTATCCATGGCACCGGTACGGAATAAACCACCTTTAGCGGGACTATTACCCACATAGTCATAGAAAGCAAGCTTTTCAGGGATTTTAGACCAAGCTTCTGATAAGCTATCGCCAGCAGCCACATTGGCTTCTACACGACGCTCAATTTCTTGTTGGAAGTAACCATTATCCCACTGATAACGGGTAGGTCCAAATAGTTCGATGGGAGTTGTAGCGTTACCATACCACATGGTTCCAGCAACCACGAAAGCAGCAAAGAATACAGCAGCAATACTACTGGATAATACTGTTTCAATGTTACCCATTCTCAGAGCTTTGTAGAGGCGTTCTGGCGGTCTTACGGTTAAGTGGAATAGACCTGCAATAATGCCTACGATACCAGCAGCAATGTGGTGAGCAACGACTCCCCCAGGGTTAAAGGGGTTAAAGCCGGCTGGACCCCATTCCGGTGCCACTGGTTGGACGTGGCCTGTCAAACCGTAGGGGTCAGATACCCACATTCCAGGTCCCCAAAGTCCAGTGAGGTGAAAAGCACCAAAACCGAAACAAAGGAGTCCGGATAAGAATAAGTGAATACCAAACATTTTAGGGAGATCAAGGGCGGGTTCCCCTGTCCGAGCATCAACGAATAGCTCTAAGTCCCAGAATACCCAGTGCCAAACAGCAGCTAGGAATAATAAACCAGATAAAACAATGTGAGCAGCAGCAACACCTTCAAAAGACCAGAAACCAGGGTTAACACCAGTTTCTCCGGTGACGCTCCAGCCACCCCAAGATCCGGTTACTCCCAAACGGGCCATGAAGGGAAGAACGAACATCCCTTGTCGCCACATGGGGTTGAGAACGGGATCACTGGGATCAAAAATAGCTAACTCATAAAGAGCCATAGAACCTGCCCAACCGGCTACGAGGGCAGTGTGCATTAAATGGACGGAAATTAAGCGTCCTGGGTCATTCAGAACAACTGTGTGGACTCGATACCAAGGTAGTCCCATTGACTACGCTCCTCCTGTTGAGAATATGTCTACTTCGACGTTTTTTTTATTTTGGTTTTAAGGTTACGTGACTTGAGTTTGGCGATCGCTGTTGAACAACTCTCACCGTCCAAAAGTCAGCTAACCTACATTATGCCAAGAAAATGAAATTTATTTAAAGAAGTGTAACTATTGTTAGTCTCGATTGCAAGTTTTTTGTTGCGCTCTAGTACCTGTTGGAGTAGTTATTTTGTTCTATTTTGCTGCCATAACTCGAAGCAAAAGAATGAGAATGTTGAATTTTTAATTAATTTTGTGAATATTAAAATAGTCGAATGGATATCAAGAGATTCATTTATAATAGAGAATAACAGTCAATCGCTTTTTATGAAAGTCCGTGAAGTAATTAAAATATTAAAAAATGATGGTTGGTATGAAACAAGAATTAAAGGAAGTCATCGAGTTTTCAAACACCCAACTAAATTCGGCATTGTTGTTGTCCCTGGAAACTTTGGCGATGACGTTGCAATTGGGACATTAAAAAGTATTTGGAAACAAGCA
>JASJDW010000343.1 GCA_030064955.1 Crocosphaera sp. | reverse complement strand
CGATACTTCGGTTAATCTTTTTAGCAAATTCACCTGGTTTGTATCTAGCATTCAATTACCGACTCCTATAATCTGCTAAACTTTTTAATATATTAGCAGATATTGATAGATTTTGGCTACCTAGACGGAGCAGTTCCCATGCTTGTGAGGTAAACTCTTCTAGTTTTAGGAGTTAGGAGTTCGGGAGTTCAGGAGTTCATACTAGATCCGCTTATTACAGTAGAGTAATGTTATTTCTCCCTCTGCCTCCTCTGCCTCCTCTGCTTCCCCTGCCCTCTCCATCTGATGATCTACTTTCTAAAGCGGATTTGGTATCAGGAGTTCGGGAGGCCAGGCTTCGCCTTTGCTACGCAGCAGAAGTTCAGATTAATATTAGGCGTACCTCATGAGTCCAAGAAATGCTATACACTAATTCCTGTCTATTTGATGAACATAAAAACGGTTATATTGTTGTTTTTAGGGTCATAGAAAGATTAAAATGGTGAAATTAGCTTAAAAATAAGTAACCTAATCGAAAGAATTAGGAGATAAGGGGGTAAGTGGCACTGAATTGACATCCTCACGCGCCCTAAAAGGGCGGTGATTCCCAGACTTCACAATCTAGGTTTCTGCTTCATTCACCGTTGCATCCCACAACTCTAAGAGCTATGTACTGTCTTACACAGAGTCCACAGACTTTTCTCCCATTTCAGAGAGCCGCTCCCGACAGCCCATCGGTACGGTAAGCGCAAAAAGCTTTTTGTACTTGCTGCTTGGATATTTTACCCGTACAAGCTTTTCTGTACAGAACCCCATATATCCAGTTTTCAAGGTGCAAGCCTACTACTTGGTTTTCGGATTTCGGCTAAACCAAGTTTAACACATTGTCAAGCCGTCCTCTAAGGACGGGGTTTCTACCCAAAATTTCTGATGACCAGATCAGGTAACATTAGTCCTAAAGATATGGCTTGGCCATTTTGGCCAGTGGTTCCCCTCTACCCCTATGGTCAACGTCGCACCCTACGTAAAGAAATAGTTAAAGATACCATTTGGACTTTTGAGCAATGTCAAGGTATTCTTTATGTGGTTGTCCCCATTCGCATGACGGTAGTTAAACTCAGCACAGGAGGACTATTGGTTTATGCACCAGTTGCACCTACGGGTGAATGTATTCGTCTGGTTAATGAGTTAGTCGATGCTCATGGTGACGTTAAATATATCATTTTACCGACGGTTTCGGGCATTGAACATAAAGTATTTGTGGGTCCGTTTGCTAGATCTTTCCCCAAAGCGCAAGTTTTTGTCTCTCCTGATCAATGGAGTTTCCCCATTAATCTTCCTTTGAGTTGGTTAGGGTTTCCCCCAAAGCGAACCCAAAAATTACCTTTAGATAGTTATCAAAGTCCCTTTGCTGATGAATTTGATTATGCCATTTTAGGGCCTTTAGATTTAGGTTTAGGTCCGTTTGAAGAAGTGGGGTTTTATCATAAGCGATCGCACACTTTATTATTAACAGATTCTATCATTTCTATTCCTGCAACTCCCCCTGAAATTATTGAACTTGATCCTTATCCTTTATTATTTCATGCTAGGGATAATGCTTTAGAAACTCTTGAAGATACTCAACAAAATCGATTAAAAGGATGGCAAAGAATTGTTTTATTTTCCCTTTATTTTCGTCCTAGTTCTTTAGGAGTGGTTAAGTGGGGACAAGTCTTTAAAGATGCTTTAAAAGCACCTGATCGTTCGCAAAAAGCTTATTATGGACTGTTTCCTTTTGACTGGGATGAGCAATGGAAATTATCCTTTGAAAGACTACATCATCATCATTTGTTGGTGGCACCAATTTTACAAGGGGTTATTTTTAATCGTAATCCTTTGGAAGTGTTAAGTTGGGTTGATCAAGTTTCAAAATGTGGATTTGAGCGCATTATTCCTGCTCATTTTTCTGCCCCAATTTTAGCTAACCCTCAACAATTTAGGAAAGCATTTGATTGCCTTCGTCATCCTAATTATAATTTGGATAATAAAGACTTTCAACTAATACAAGATATTGCTAAAAGGTTGACTAAACTTGGAGTCACTCCCCCTTCTCAACTATAGGGAACTACCATATACCATTTCCCGAACTCCCGAACTCCTAAACTCCTAAACTCCTAAAAATAGATTACTTTCTTGCTTGAATGACTTGTAAACTTCCCCCTGCATATAATTGTTGTTGGCAGTCAATAAAACCAATAGTTTTTAATTCATTAACTAAATCCGTTTCTAACAATTTCCAAGCGGTTTCTGTTTCAAACAACCACATAAATATTGCTAAAGATGGCCAAAATAATACATTAGTCGGTTTATGGAGATCAATAAAGGCAAAAATACCGCCAGGTTTGAGAACTCGATAAACTTCTTTAATAATTTCTCTTAATTGTTCAGCTTCCATTTCATGCAAGGCTACACTACTATGAACTAAGTCAAATTCTTGATCTAAAAAAGGCATTTTTTCTGCTAAAGCTTCTACATAATTGGCTTCAGGAACAACTTTTTTAGCTCGATCAATCGCTGTCGAAGAAGCATCAAGTCCAGTAACCTGTGAAAATTTTTGAACTAAGAATTGAGTGGTTTGACCACTGCCACAACAAAGGTCTAAAATTTTAGTATCTGAATCAATTTTAATATCTTCAAGGCATAAACTCCGAAATCTTTTTTCTCCTCCTACAGCTAAAGCACTCAAACGAGAAATGGTATTATATAACAAAGGATATTGATAACTTAAAGGTCTTAAAAAAGTTGCCATTTTTTTCAACAGTTAATCTTGTTATATAGCATTTTCTGTACTCATAAGGTACACCTAATATTCAACTCCCGAACTCCTAACTCCTAAAACTAGAAAAGTTTGTAGATCACAAGTATGGGAACTGCTATACAATAATATCGTAACACAAATACATTAGAGATTACAGCCTATAAAATGATGTGACTATTTTCATCAAATTATAATGTACCTCCTCATGATAAAATAATAATAAATATTTTATGAAGGAGTTTTTATGTTTGATTTTGATGGGATTAACTTTGATTATTTACTAGAAGAAGAAGTAATTGAAGCAAAAAATCATGATAAGCTATCTTTTCAAGAAGGATTATTTGTGAAACTACTGGAAGGGATCAAAGACGATCGTATTGGTTATGGAGTCATTCAAACAGAAGATAAGGAACAAAAAGGAGTAATTTTACTATTAGATCCTGATACTAACCAACAAATTATTATTGGCTATCTTTCCAGCGAATTCCAAACCGTATAACGATGGCTTTAATTTAATCATCTAATGATTAAATCATCAGAGTAGTGAACGAATTTCTCCGCTTTTTAGAGCTATTTTTTCCCTAGCTAATGTTAGAAGTAACCTTTGTTCTGTTCTCGCGATCGCTTGATAAGTTTTCTCAATTGCTTCAGGTTCTACAGAAATAGTTGTAATTCCCCACGTAATTAATTTTTCAATGATTTGAGAAGAATTAACAACAATTTGACCACAAATGGAACTAGGAATTTGTAATCGATTCGCCTCTTGAATTAACTGTTTTAAGGATCCTAAAATAGCAGATTCATAACCAGAAGGAATCTGATTCCAGTCTAATGTATTTCGTTCTATTCCTAACAATAAAGGAATCAAATCATTAGTACCAATTGCAATACCTTGCACGCCAGCATTAACGTAATCAGTGAGTTGAAAAATAATGGAAGGAACTTCTGCCATAATCCAAACTTGAAAGGATTCCACAGAGAAAAAGTTAAAGGTTTCAATTAAATTAAGACAAAAACGAAATTCATCCACTGTTCTTACAAAAGGCAAAATGATATTAAAATTTTCATATCCCTGCTGTTGAACTGCCGATAAAGCTTCTAATTCTAAGCGAAATAAAGTTGAATCAAGACAATAACCAGCAGTTCCTCGATGATTTTGATCAGCAGAAAATTTATCATCAAAGGTTCTATAAAAAATAGGATTAGGATGGAAAAATTCAGCAAATTGACTAATACGTTGTTTTAGTTTTTCAATAATTTCATCCGATGGGGAATTCCTTAGCCATTCCCTTAAGGAGTGAGGCGTACATAAATCTAATAACATCAATTCTGAACGAATCAATCCCAATCCATCGCAGGGTAAACCTGTCATTTTAGTCAAAGAACTAGGCTGACTTAAATTGACCATTAATTTAGTGCCAGTGGGATAATCCAAAAAAGTTTGCTTTTCCAGAAAAACCTCCGATGGTTTGATTGGTATTTTATTGTTCTGTGATGTATTCAAAACAATCGTTCCATTATCGCCATTAAGAAGAATAGAATCTCCTGTTTGTAACCAAGTTGTTACCCCAGGAACACCCACAACTGCAGGAATTCCTAATTCTCTAGCTAAAATAGCTGCATGACTGATGATACCTCCTTCCTCAGTAATAACGCCTGATACTTGTTTAATGGAAGATAATTGAAAAGGGTAAATTTTTTGCGTAACCAGAATAGGATTAGTTAACTCAATTAACTGGGAAAAATTATCCTCATTCATGACATAAACTGTCCCTAAGATTTGTCCTGGGGCTGCTGCAATACCCATGAGTTGGGATTGAAATTGATTAGTTGTTATGTTAGATGTTGTGTCTTGAAGAGATTGATTATAAGCTAAGGGAATTAATTGAGCGATCGCAAATTCTGAGGAGGAATCATCAGAAGAATTATACAATATCCATTCTAAAGAATGCCAAGAAACCGCATAGTTATGCAAATTCCTAAATAGTTGAAATGCTTTATTAATGGCTTCAGAATCTAAACAATATCGTGACTGCTCATCATCACTAAGGCAGTAAGATTCTAAGCATTCTTCTGTTGTATATTGATTCAATTCTTGCTTTGTTTTCAAACGATAACCACGGGCTTTATTACCTAATCGTTGTTCCAAAATTTCTCCAGAGTTTCCCTCAATTTTCCAATAATCAGGTAAAACATCTCCCTGAATTAAACTATTACCTAATCCCCAATTGCCCTGAATTTCAAAATATTGAGAATTATTAATAATCGTCCCCGATGCAATAGGATTAACTAAAGGTTGGACTAAAATGGCTAAGTTTATTTTATCAATTCTAATTCGTAAACGTTGCCAATAAAATAAGCTTTTTGCGCTTAATAGTTGCGCCCACATTTCTTTAATTGCCGTTTCTAAATTATCGGCAATATTCCAAGAGAATTGGGCAGGGGTTAACCCTGAGATATCTTGATTAAGGGGAAAACTTCCTCCTAAAGAAGCCCGTAAAATTACTGTGTTACTGTTTAATTTTGATGTGGCTTCCATTAAGAT
>JASJDW010000063.1 GCA_030064955.1 Crocosphaera sp. | reverse complement strand
CTCCCCCATCTCCCTCTGCTCCCCCATCTCCCCCATCTCCCTCTGCTCCCCCTGCTCCCCCTGCTTCCTGCTATAGTCCCGTTACTTCCCTTAAATAATTCCTGGCCATCAAAGCATAGGTTAAGGGGTTAGCTTTGTTGGGATCTTGTTCTGCTTCTACCATTAACCATCCTTCATAGTTAACATTGGCTAATTCTTGAAAAATAGGTTCAAATTGAATGATTCCTTCTGTATCCCCAGGAACGGTGAAGATTCCGTTACGAATGGCGTTTAAGAAGCTTGTTCCTTCTTGTTTGGCTAACTCTAACTGTTCCTCACGAATATTTTTCAAATGAACATGACCAATGCGACTGGCATATTTCTGGGTCACTTCTAGAGGATCAACCCCTGCATAATATAGATGTCCGGTATCCAGCAGTAGTTTGAGATATTTTGCATCCGTTCCTTCCATGAGGCGATCGATGTCTTGGAGGGTTTCTACCCCTGTGCCGACGTGGGGATGGTAGCATAAGACCATACCGTTGTCGTAAGCTTGTTTCCCTAACTCGTTTAACCCATTGGTTAACGCACCCCATTGTTCATCGTTAAAGTGAGGTCGGTTGTTTAAGGGTTCAATGGGTTGTTGATGAACGGCCCCTCCCAGTTCAGCTACTACGATCACGTTACTATCAAAGTTCTTCATAAAGGCCATTTGTTCTTGGAAGATTCTTTGACTTTCTTCTTTTCCCTGACCCCCAATGGTAAAGTAAGTCCCCACCCAAGGTTCAGAAATGGTTAAACCTCGTAAATTTAATTCATTTTTTAAGGTTTGTAGGTCTGAGGGAAACTTAGGCGCGCCTTGGGACCCTTTAAACCCGGATAAGGCCATTTCGCTGAGAATTTGTTGATACGGAATAGGGGGAACAAGATCAATGGTGAGATCGTCGCTGTTACTCCAACCAGTGGGAGTAATGCCTAAACGCACTTTTTCAGGGTTAAAAATGGGTTCTCTGGTAGCAGGAGGAACCAAAGAGATTAATTTATCCCTATTGTGTATATCTATCCCTGCATTGGCAGGAAGGGTGTTAGTGATCCCGATGAGGATCACTAACATTAAAGACATCAATAAACGGCTAATTTGTTTGAACATTGTTGTGTTTTGACTGCTGTTTTATGTGAAATCAATAGGTCAATTTTAGTCAATTTTAACCAAGATTAATCCCTGCGCTTTCCTATTGTAATTATTGGTTAATTTTAGGAAAATTTTCAATTATTTTTATCCAGTAGGATACGGTCGAAATCTAGCAGAAGATTCCGAAATAATCTCATGTATTTCCCTGTATTTAAAACAAGTAAAGCACAAAGATATACGCTATAAATTTAGGACAAAATTATCCCTAAACCTAGGTAATTAAGTTAATAACTTTTAAAATAGAGAACAACAGCGTTCCTCTCATCTAGGTTGATAGACCAAGGATAGAGGGGCTTTACGTAGGATGCTTGCAGTAGCTACTTAATCTATACGACTGTCAGCATAAACCATATTACCTTAAAAAATCACCGACTGCAACAAACATTTACAAACCCTCGAATAATGTCATCATTTCATGAAAAAACTTAAATTTCGCTGAATAGTAGATTAAGATTAGGAAAGAACAATAAGTCAATTCAATTCTTGATAATTTATAGGTTTTTATCCATGAGAATTAAAAATAAGAAGAACAAAAAAAGTTACAAAACTTCTCGTAAAAATTTCTTCTTTAAGAAAAAATTATGATATTATTTTTTGAGAGGAGAAAATTGAACAATAATGTAAGCATTCAGTTATCAGCCGTCAGTCATCAGCTTAAAACTAACGAGAGACCCCGGCGAGGTTGAGGTGGCGTGGTTTGAGGTTTCTGATAACCCTTGTGACCGCCGTCCCTCGCCTTGGGAACGCTCGGTAACGTAAAGAGAGGAGGATTTGATATCAGTTCTCAAAAATAACTAGAGATATCTAGTTTGGTGTCTACTTCGACAAGCTCAGTAACAGGGGTGTAGGGTTAAATCCCTTTTATAGCCTATGACCGAGACGAAGTTTCCTCACCAACAGAACGCGCACCAAGACGACAACTTAACGGTTTCATTCAAAAGCTGAACGCCGAACGCTGACGACTGAATGCTTATACATTACTAAAGCTTTAGTTAAGTTAAGGGACTTGAGAGTTTCCCTTCATCATAGGAGAAAAAATCCTTATATTATCCATTCTTGAACTTGCAGGAGTAACCGATGAGTCAAAGTCCAACCATCAAATCGGTTGATTGTCAGACTGTCTCTGAAACCGTCTATGATGTTGTCATCGTAGGAGCCGGGGTAGCAGGGGCCATTGTCGCTAAACAGTTGAGTGGACAAGGAAAAACCGTTTTAATTTTGGAAGCCGGTACCGGTAAAAATCTGACGTTAGAGGGGTTTCAAAGTCATGTAGAAACCTTCTATAGTGCAGTATCCAAAAATGCTAACGCGCCCTATCCTGTCAACCCCAACGCGTTAAGTCCCACCGATGGAGTGTACGGCTATTTTGAAGAGAAAGGCCCATTACCCTTAAGTGGTTCTTATACCAGGGTTTTAGGGGGAACCACCATGCACTGGGAAGGGAAAACCCTACGGATGTTACCAGAAGATTTCGAGTTACAGAGTCAATACGGCCATGGTCTTGACTGGCCCATAACCAATGAAGAACTACACCCTTATTATCGTAAAGCGGAGTTTGAGCTTGGGGTATCTGGGAATGCAGCAGAACAAAGGGAACTAGGGATTACCTTTGACAATGATAACTATGTTTTCCCGATGACAGAACTGCCCCCCTCTTACTTAGATAAAAAAGTAGGTGAGAGAATCAACAATACACAGGTAGAATTCAGGGGAGAGAGCTATACCTTACAACTGAGTACCTTTCCCCAGGGACGCAATAGTATTCCCAACCCAGATTATAAAGAATATGGTCATGATGAGGACTACCTGTTTGTTCCCGATGGGGTTGCCAGTAAACAACCAGTGGAGTTTGGAGAACGGTGTCAAGGCAATGCCAACTGTGTGCCGATCTGTCCCGTTCAAGCGAAATACGATGCTCGCAAAACCCTCAATACCATTGCCTTTCCCGATCGCGTTCACATCTTATCCCAAGCAGTGGCCTCTGAAGTAGAAATTGATTCAGAAACGGGGCGAGTCACAGCCATCCATTATAAACACTATCAAGATAAAAGTTCTCCTAATCATAGCGTCGGTACAGCGAGGGGTCGCTTATTTGTCCTAGCAGCCGGTGCAGTGGAAAATGCCAAGTTGATGTTAGCCTCTAACTTAGCCGGTACCAGTGGGTTGATGGGCTGCAATTTAATGGATCACCCCTTCATTCTAGCTTGGGCCTTGATGCCAGAAGTCACCGGAACCATGCGCGGTCCCTTAGTGACCTCCGGACTCGCTACCTTTCGTCGAGGAGACTTCCGTCGCGAGCAATGTGCCTTTGGGGTAGATATTCATAACGACGGTTGGGGATGGTCAGGAACCGGTGCAACGGATATTGTGCGAGATGCCATTGATAACCAACATAAATACGGTGCTGAGTTGCGTCAAGAACTGATCAGTCGGATCTCACGACAAATCTTATTAGCGTTTATGTGCGAACTACCGGCCATGGCCAGTAACCGAGTCAGTATTGATCCTCACTATAAGGATCAACTGGGAATTTATCGCCCTGTGATTCACTTTGACATCCCTGATTACTGTAAAGAGACAATGGCCTATTGTCGAGAGCTTTCTAAGGAGATTTTTGAACTTTTAGGAGCAGAAGATTACACCCACTATGACTCATCCGATCCTGCCTATTTTGAGTACAAGGATGAAGGATATTGGTACCGAGGTGGAAACCATTTTTCAGGCACTCATGTCATGGGAACCACTCAATACAACTCAGTGGTGGATAGAAACCAAAAGTCTTGGGATCATCAAAATCTCTACTTACTCGGTGCTGGAAGTATGCCCTCCATAGGTACTTCTAACACCACCTTAAGTATTGCAGCGTTAGCCTTTTTAGCCTCTAGGCAGATGCTGACGGACTTAAACCAATAATAAAACAGACCCATTTGACCACCCTTAGCAATTTTAACAGTAGAGGTATTATCCGTAAGCTACCCATGGCTAGAAGCGCGTGGGCTTTAGCCCTAGACCATACCTGACGGAAACAGCGAAAGCTGTCCCTTTAAATCACAAGCATAGACCGAGCTTTCGGGATGGCTGACAAAAACACCCCCTAATTGAGCAATATTTAATGCTCCATTAATATCAGAATCATGTTCAAATCCACAGTTACCACATTTAAACACTTTTCCTTCCCGATAGGACTTTCCTGGAACGGGGTGAATGTGATGGCAACGAGAACAAGTTTGAGAGGTATATCTGGGGTCAACCAAAATTACATTAATACCAGCAATTTGCGCTTTATACTGCGTAAACATCCTAAGTTGATAAAAAGCCCACCGATTGATCTCAGTTCTTGTTTTTTTGCGGACTCGCGCATTTCTTTGGCGAGGGAACCTCGCCGAAGTCGCTCGTCTTTTTGTTCTAAGTCTGATACCTGTCAAATCTTCAAAAGCGATATTGGTATTAAGCTGTTCAGCTTCTTTGACCAATTGCTTCGATATATTATGGTTAATCCATTTTTGAAACCGTTTTTCTCGTCCAGAGAGCCGTTTCAGGAGACGTTTAGCTCCTTTCGTGCGTTTGGACTGAATAGATGCTCTCGTTCTAACATAGCGGTCACGGGTTTTTCTCAATTGAGAGCCATCCCAAGACTTACCCGTAGAAGTAGAAGCAATATCTCGCAAACCCAAATCAACTCCAATCACTTTAGGAGTCTTCCCTTTGGGTTGTTCAGGAATCTCTACAACAATATTAATGTAGTAGTCTCCTTTGCGAGTTTTGGACAAGGTTGCACTGGTCGGTTTTTGACCTTTAAGCAACCCTATTTGATAACCCCCAATGGACAAATCAAATTTAACTCGACCACTTTTAAGGGTAACGCCAACCTGTTGAGTAACTTCTTTATACTCAAATGTTCGAGCGTCCAAGCTGATAGAAGTTGGTCGGAATTTGTGGATTTGTTTAACGGCTTTGGCGTTGTTAATTACACGCCGAATAGCTTGACAGACATGGTTAGCTTTAAGCCCCGTACTTTCTTTCGTTGGCTTGTAAACCTTGTGATGCAACTTGGTAGTGTTCCAGCAGTTTTCTGCTTTGGCTACTGCCAAAATTTGATTACAGGCATCAGCAAACGAATTAAGTGTTTCGTCAACAAATTGACGAAAGTTTATGGGGACTTTCAGCTTACATTTTACTGTCAGAGGTTGAGTCATGGCTTCAGTATAACTCATCCCATATTTTCACGCCACCTAAAGGTGGTCGTTGTTCCTCCAACGGCTGAAGCACGTTGGTTTCCCAACGAGGACTACTATGAGTGATAGTTTAACCTTAATCACAACCATTAAAGAGTTACATTACTATCTCATTCAGGCAATGATGATAGAACACGCCACCTTTCCCCCTTACCTAACTGCCCTTTATTCCCTCAAACCTGGCACAAACCTAGAAGCGTATCATATTATCCGCGCCGTAGCAGTGGAAGAAATGCTCCATCTCACTTTAGCAGCCAATGTGTTTAACGCAGTGGGGGGTGAGATGAAAGGAGTTTTAACCAATCCTAGCTTTATTCCCACCTATCCCGCTTATTTACCCACCGGTTCGACAGATTTTGATGTTCCTCTGAGAAAATTCTCCCCCGAAGCAGTAGAGACATTCCTGAATATTGAACGGTCAAAAGAAGTCAATGATGATGATCCGATCGTTCGGCCTCGGCCAACCAATCAACCTTGGTGGTTGAAAATTTTAGGTCGTGAAGAAGAGGAACTGACTTATTACAGTATTGGGCTATTTTATGCAGAGATCATTCGTGGGTTAGACACCCTAGAAAAAGAGTATCAAAGCAGAGGGGAAACCCTTTTTACTGGAGATCCGGCTAAACAAGTTACCCCCGAATATTACTATGATGGGGCAGGGGATATCATTAAAGTCCATGACCTTAATTCTGCCAAACTGGCCTTAAGGGTGATTCAAGAACAAGGAGAAGGATCACGACAGAAAACCATTTATGATGCAGAAAGAGAAATTTGTCATTACTATCGCTTCCAACAACTAGAGTTGAGTCAATACTATGTGGTGGATAAAAAAAATCCCCGCAACTCTGATGACCCAGATCATCCCACTGGTGAGGTGTTTACCATTGATTGGGACGCAGTTTACCCTGTGAAAGAAAATGCCAAGTTGAGTGATTATCCTACAGGATCAGAGTTATATACAGCAGCCGAAGAATTCAAAAATGCCTATAGTCAGTTTCTAGCACAAATTGAATTTGCTTTCAATGGTCATCCAGACAGATTAATCCCAGCAGTGGGAGGAATGTTTAAACTCAGAGACTTGGCCGATCGCCTAATTCGTAATCCCTTTCCAGGGGAAGAAGGGGTTAATGCTGCTCCTGTTTTTAGTTAATGAGCGTTACATCTGAGTAATAAACAATTGATAATTTTTCGGAGGTAAATAAAAACGTGACTATTGATGACCCAAAATACATGGACTACTTTCTAGATTTGTCCGTAGTGTTAACCGGATTTTCTCGCATTGACTTACAAGGAACTGGCCAAGCTACCCTTTACTTTGACACGGTTCGGGCAATTGTTGGAGGAGAAATCTTCGCAGAATTACTAGATACCTTTAACACTGATGGGGTAGACGCTGTTTTAGACTCAGGCAAATTTAGCCCCATCAGCCGTAACATCCTCAAACTCTGGTACATGGCCACTTGGGAGGAACTTCCCATGGTTTGGCGAGAACGCTATGGTATCAAGCAAAATGATAGCACCCTGATTGCCAATCCCTACGCCTATCCTGAAGGACTGGTATGGAAAGCGATCGGTGTGAACCCTCCTGGTGCTAAGGCCCCAGGATATGCGACTTGGAGTTATCCTCCTTCTGTCAAATTATCCATTCAACCTAAAGCTTAATGATGAGATCAACCATGAATATTAAACCTTGGTTACGTAAACTGTCTGCTTTTGTGCTTACGCTTGCTCTGAGTTTAACCCTGTTTGCTATTCCGGCTCATGCTTTTCTAAGAACTTCTGATCTTGATCAATTATTGACCACCAATGAATGCAATGGGTGTGATCTCGTTGGAGTAGATTTATCAGATCGAGACTTATATGGTAGCGCACTGATCGGAGCAAATCTATCCGGTGCTAACCTATCAGGAGCTTTATTAACAGAAGCTAAGTTGGATCAGGCAAATTTAACGGCGGCGAATCTATCAAATGCGGATCTATCCTCTGCTGAGTTATCAGAAGCTGATTTAACCAATGCAGATTTGTCCAATGCTGTTCTCTATAATATATTGATGGAGCATGGTATCTTATTGGGTGCAGACTTAACTGCGGCCGATGGTAACTCCGCTGTTATTACTGATAGCAATTTATCCAATGCGATCGCTGATCACGCTATTTTTGATCGGGGGATTTTATCGGGATCTGATTTATCAGGGGCTAATTTTACAGATGCTTCCATGAGAGATGCTAACTTTTCTCAGGCTAATTTTGACCATACTTGTTTGTCAGGAGCTAAGCTATCTCGCTCCATCATGCCCAATGATACGGTTTATGATTTTGATTTCACCAATTTAGAAGATTTTGGGGCATCTTGTTCTGATTCGTAGCATTTTGTTGACTGACTAACTTCTGTAGAGGCTTAATAATACCAGTTCTCAAAAATAAATAGAGATATCTAGTTTAGGGTGTGGGGTGTGAAGTCGCTTCGCTCTTGGGTGTGGGTGTAGGGTGTAGGGTAAATCCCTTTTATAGCCTACCCTGAGCGTAGTCGAAGGGTCAATTTACTCCTCACAATGATAACTGAACTCTCTAATAACTTTTGAGATTTGATATATTATATTGACAATCTCCCGATTCCCAATCGGGAGATTCATAACGAGATAACCCACCCGACGCAACTAACTTTCACTCTCTAAATTACGTTGAGGATCGCCTAATTTAATGGGTTGTGTAGCTTTAACTGGGGAAACCACAGGGGTTAAATTCCAATGATTAGCTAATCTTTGTAACAAGCGATCTTGTTCCACTCGAAAGCGATCAACATTGGGGCCATGATTAATAATAGAAAACCATACTGGGCCTCGTTCTTTGGTAGGAATCACGCCAGCTAAGGCACTTACTTGGGCCAAGGTTCCTGTTTTAACCGCAACTCCATTGGGAATATTTCGCCATTCAACGGTTCCGGTGGTATCTCGTCCCCCCATAGGAAACAAGTCAGCGACACTTAAAGGATTATCTTGCAATTTTTCTTCCATTGCTATTAACATTCCAACAGAAGCTTGAGGAGAAATACGATTTTCTACTCCTAACCCCGATCCATTGATTAACTGCACTTCTTGGGGATCAACTTTCGCAGCTTTAGCAGCAATTTTAGAAACAACAGCGGATCCTCCTACGGAGTCAGCGATCATCTCAGACATGACATTATTACTATAAATGTTCATTTGTTTGAGAAGTTCGGCCATGGTTAAAGATTGATGTTTTAACAAAGATTGAGCATTATCAGGGAGTTTTTTTTCAACTTTAACTGTTCCTTGGATGGTAATTTGAGGTTTAGGGGTATTAGGGGGTAAGGTTTGATATTGTTGGCGAATTAAAGGAGTCCAACGACGAGAATTAAAGGCTAATTGTAATAGTTGTCCAGATATTTGAGGATCAGATTTAAAATTCATGGCAAAATTATCTATGATAATCAGATTGCCAGTGACTTCTTTAATTCCTAGTTCATTGAGTTTGTTACCTACTGCGATCGCTTCTTCCCAAACAAACAAAGGATCACCGCTTCCTTTAACAATTAAATCCCCTTTTAAGACTCCATTTTCTACGGTTCCTACGGTTAAAAATTCTGTCTCAAAACGGTGTTCGGTTCCCCAAGTTTCCAAAGCTGCTAAAGAGGTGGCAATTTTTGTTAAAGAGGCAGCAGATAAGGGAGTTTTTGCCTGATGATCCCCTAAATACGCCCAGTCTGATTGTAGCCAAATCCCTTGTTGATTGGGAGAAAACCCCAAAGAAGCTAAATTTTTCAAATAATCGGCAATAATAGATTCTACCATAGGATCTGATTGGGTAGGGACATCAAATACCTTTGCTTCCTGCCAAGCTACCACAGGAACCGCTTCGATAGAAGGGGGTGTTGTTCCTAACAAGTTACTTAACGCTAACGCTAACAGATCTAACATTGTTCAATCTCCTCACATAATAGATTTTAATTCGTTTTTTATAGAATTTCCTGGACTCATGAGGTACACTTAATATTCAACATCTGAACTCCTAAACTCCTGAACTCCTAACTCCTAAAACGAGAAGAGTTTGTACCTCACAAGTATGGGAACTGCTATATTATTTTTATATAACAGTATAGCCTACCCTTTAACGGCTCCTGCGGTTAATCCTTCTACGATTCTTCTTTGGAAGAATAAGACTAATAAAACCAGGGGAAAAGTTCCTAAAACAGTTGCTGCTGCAATGGGACCATAAGGAATTTCAAAGATAGTTGCCCCTCCTATTTGGGCAGTGGCCACGGGGATAGTTTTCATGGTTTCACGGGTGATAAAAGTTAGGGCAAAAATGTATTCATTCCAAGCAAAAATAAAGGTTAAAATTCCTGTTGTTACTAAGGCCGGAAGGGTCATGGGTAAAAGAATTTGTATTAGCATGGGAATAATTTTATAACCATCAATACGGGCTGCATCTTCTAAATCTTTGGGAAGTTGTTCAAAGAAACTACGCATGACTAGAATAGTTAGGGGTAAATTAATGCCGGTATAAGGAACAATTAGAGCCAAGTAATTATTGCCCAGTCCCAATACTTTAATAACTTCTAATAACCCTAGAAATAATAAAACATAGGGAAACAAAGAAATGATTAAAACTAAGGCTAAAATTATATTTTTACCTGGTAATTTTATTCTAGCTAATACATAAGCAGCAGGGGAACCGATCACTAAACAAATGACGGTAGAGATAATGGAAACTAAGGCACTATTAAAGATATAAAGTGCAAAAGGACGACGCTGGAATAACTCAAAGTAATGTTCAAAGGTTATGGTTTTAGGAAGATAAACATTAGGAATAGCAGAAATGGCTTCATTGGTTTTAATAGAGGTTAGAATTTGCCAGATAATAGGTGCCATAAAAAATATAATGACAAACAGGACACCGAGATAAAGAATGATTTTTTTACTGTTCATAATTTAAACTTGTAAGAATTGATAGGATGGCTAAAATATAGGCGTTTAAAATGTAAGCATTTAGCTATCAGTCATCAGCTATCAGCTTACTTTATGTGTTTATAGGGGAACCAAAATGTTTCCCAAAGAAGAATCGAAAGTAACTGAAATTAAACGAATGCTGATCGCTTTCATCTCTTAGCTGAACGCCGAACGCTGACGGCTGAATGCTGACTTTAAAATAAACTACCTTGACCGCTTTTTCTGACTTTATTTAACAATAATGCTGTCAATGCAACTGCAATAATTAATAACAGAAAGGTAATCACAACCAAGGCAGCACCATAACCAAAGTCTAGATATCTCATGACTGTTGCATAAATATAAATAGAAACGGTTTCAGTTGCTCCGGCTGGCCCGCCTCCAGTCATTACTTGAACCAAGTCAAAAATACCGAAAGCTTGGGCAAATCTAAATAATAAAGCGATTAAGATTTGGGGCATAATTAAGGGTAAGGTAATTTGATAAAAACTCTGCCAAGGTTTAGCCCCATCAAGGGAATGAGCTTCATATAAATCTTTAGGAATTGATTGTAAACCAGCTAATAAAATAATGCTAATAAAAGGGGTTGTTTTCCAAACATCAGCTACAATTAAAGCTATCATTGCTAAAGTCGGATTACCCAACCAATTAATTTCTACATTGATAATACCTAATCGTTGTAAAATATCATTAATCACACCATATTGATCATTAAAAATCCAAGCCCAAGCTAACCCCATAATAGCCGTAGGTAACGCCCAAGGAATCATCGAGATGGTTCTAACAATTCCTCTACCCAAAAAAGCTTGATTTAGCACTAAAGCCACTATCATTCCTAACACCAATTCAAGAAAAACACTGATAGCCGTAAAGACTGAAGTATTCCAAATGGCTTGCCAAAAACGACCATCTCCTACCATACGAATATAGTTAGTAAATCCTGAAAAAACGGGTTGTAATTGAGTTCCTAAATTTTCTGTGAATAAACTTAACCAAAAAGCCCGTCCAATGGGATAAGCAAAGACAAAAGCAAGTATAGCTAAGGCCGGAATTAACATTAACCAACCTGTTTTATTTTCTTCCCTCATTAACCTAGATTTAACTAACAACAGTTGCATCTTAACGGAATACCTGAGTTTTGACTAGGGTTTTCTTCAATAACGAATAATGAATAATTGACAATTAATAATTATGAACAAAATATGTCAGGATAGAAATAGGATTAGTTTAATTAACCATATGGGAACCATTCGATTAATGCACGCTAAGTTACATCGAGTACAGGTAACTGAAGCAAATATTGATTATGTCGGTAGTATCACAATTGATCCGATATTACTGGATAAAGTGGGGATTTTGCCGTTGGAAGAAGTGGATATTGTTAACTTGAATAATGGTAATCGATTTTCCACCTACGTCATCCCTGGAGAAGCAGGAAAAGGGGAGGTTTGCCCTAATGGTGGGGCTGCCTTATTATGTCAACCAGGGGACTTATTGATTATTTATGCCTATGAAAACTGCGATCGCCAAGAAGTGCTACAACGGGGTCATACAGCACGGGTCATCGTAGCCGATGAACATAACAAAATTAAGGACTTTCTCATTCAAACCTTAGTTCCCTGTGAAGATAACAAAAAAGTAGAATTTCATAACACTTCTATGATTGATACAATACCGCTACAGGAAAAGCAAACAGCGGAAGTTAAATGGCAAAAATAAGCTGAAACAAACTGCTGACTTTTCCCAATGTTAAACACCATAATACCTACTGTTATATACTAGAAAGCAGTCAAATGTAATTGATATGAGTTATAGTAATGTCATGTTAAAAGCAGTGATTTTTGATTTTAATGGGGTGATTATTAATGATGAAGAAATTCATCAAGAATTAATCAACGAAATTTTATTAGGAGAAAATTTACGTCCTGATCCCTTAGAGTATCAAGAATTATGTTTAGGGAGAAGCGATCGCGCTTGTTTATTAGACATTTTATCCCGTCGTGGCAGAATGGTATCTGATGATTATTTGGATAATTTAATTGAAGCAAAAACCCTTGCCTATCGACAACGAATTAACTCTTTAGATGAACTTCCTATTTATCCTGAATTAAAGGATTTTTTAACCCATTTAAAACAACATAATCTAAGAATAGGCTTAGTAAGCGGAGCCTTAGCTTCTGAAGTTAAATTTATTTTAGAAAAAGCAGAAATATTGAACAATTTTGAGGTTATTGTTGGTGGGGATGAAACTCCCAGAAGTAAACCGGAACCTGATGGTTATTTATTAGCTGTTAAGCGATTTAATGAATTAGATAGTAGCTTACAATTAACCCCCGAAAATTGTTTAGTGATTGAAGATACACCAGCCGGTATTGAAGCAGCAAAACGAGCTAAAATGCAGGTGGTAGGTATTGCTAATACTTATCCTTATCATTTTATGCAAAGACTTTCTAATTGGGCGATCGATTATTTTTCAGATTTAGAATTAGAAAGAGTAGAAAAAGTTTTAACATCATAATTAATCAATATTTAGGATAAGATAAAGATGACTGATTCCATTTCTCAAGAGCAAGCTAAGGCTATGTTACGATGGTTAAATCAGAATCGTCAAAGAATTCTTGATTTATATAAAGATCAATATATTGCGTATAATGAAAAGGGAATTGCAGATACAATTCGCTTTCTTAATCAATTTTCATCGGGTTATGGCAATTATACAAAAGAACGAGTAGCAATGTTTCAAGATTTAACCTTAGATGATATTTTAAAGGAGATGGATCAAGAATTAGATAAGGATTAATTGAAATGCAAATTGTAGTGGGCAATCGTAATCAATTCTGAATATGATAGTAAATGTAATATTATTGCCCACCAAGATGAAAATTTACCTTGATATGTGTAGTTTACAGCGTCCACTTGATGGTAAAGTAAAACTGAGAATTACTATAGAAGCTGACGCAATTTTAGGTATAATTTCTCTATTAGATCAGGTAAAATAGGAAAAATAGTTTTTTCTAAAGTTCTGATAACGTAAAGCCTGTTCAGGATTGAATTGGCTATCTTGTTGTTTTTGATTGTGTAATTCTTGATCAATATCTCGCCATAATTTATCAGTAAAACGGTGGGCAATAATTCTAGATTATCGCGTTAATTAGTTTGGTTTCCCAATTTGCCCACCCTACATACTTTATTTATGTCCGACTACTTAATGGTAAAAAAATAATGTGAAATTAATTGTAAATTTTTAAACCTCACCTCCTACCACCACATCTTTAATTCTTAAACTGGGACCACCACAACCCACTGCTAAACCACTTTGTCCACCTTTACCACAACCTCCAGATTCATCCCAATAAAAATCGTCTCCTATTTCTTCAATATTGGCTAACGTTTTAAACACATTCCCTGATAAAGTAACATCCCGAACCGGTTCACAAATCTCACCATTCCTAATCATCCATGCTTCACCAGCACTAAACGTAAACATCTCCCCGTTGGTCATTCCTCCTAACCAATTTTTAGCATAAACCCCTTCTTTTATGTCCGAAAATAACTCCTTAACTGGTGTATTTCCCCGTTCGATCCAAGTATTTGTCATACGAACTAAAGGTGGATAATGATAATTCAAACAACGGGCGTTTCCTGTGGGTTTTTCCTCTAATTTTCCTGCGGTTTCACGGGAATGTAAACGTCCTACCATCACCCCATCTTTAATTAATTGGGTAGTCGTTGCTGGCACTCCCTCATCATCATAATAATAACTACCTCGATGACCTTCTGGGGCAGCCCCATCAAAAATTTGTAAGGTGTCTGGCCCAAATTTTCGCCCAAAACTCATCACCTCCAACAGATCGGGATTTTCATACAACATATCTGCTTCTGAGAGGTGGCCAAACGCCTCATGAACAAACAAACCCGTTAAAATGGGGTCGATCACCACTGTGTAGCGATCGCCTTTCACGGGTGGCAAAACCAAAGCATTGACAGCACGTTTGGCTGCACCTTCTACTTGTTCATCCAGTCCCAATAAATCATCATAACCCCGTCGTGATCCCGTAGTCTCTCGTCCCGTGTGTACCGTATCTCCGTTTCTCGCTGTTGCTGAAAAACGCATTTCTAGATCGACCCAAGATTGTTCAATTAACGTCCCTTCAGCAGTGGCTAAAATGATGCTTTGATTGCTGTCTCCATAGCGTACTGTGGTGGTGGTAATTTGGTCGCTTAAACCCCGCAGAATCTCATTATAGTGGTCACACAGTGCCTTTTTTTCAGCGAGAGGAACTTGTCTGGGATCACGACTGGTTAAGGGTAAATGACAACTGGTTTGGATAGGTGCAATGTTCGCTAAAATTGTCTCATCCTCTCCCACCAGTTTAGCGGAGGCGATCGCTTCTTGGATGCGTTGGGATAAAGTGGATAACTGGTTAAAGGTTGCAAACCCCCATCCTCCTTTATAACACGCTCTAACTTGTCCACCGATTGATATGCCTTCGCTGAGGGTGTCCACTTTGTCTCCCCGTAGCATAATACTGGTTCCTTGGGAGGTTTCGAGGCGAATGGCTAAATAATCCACGCGATCGCGGTTTTTAGCGATTAAATCGGTTAGGATGTTTTTATAGTTTGCCAGATCATTCATGAATTTGGAGGTAGAAATTTTATATTAGTTTTGATATACCATCGTCTATTTTAGAGTGTTTCTCCAACAATGTGTAAAACTTCTTGATATAATTTTTCTTCTATCCAAAACCCTGTTTCTTCTATTAAGCGATCAAGCAAGGGTTTTACAGACTCAATTAAGTTTCTTTGTTTGGCGGCGATTAAAATACCTAAAACTCCAATAATTGCAAGTCCTGATTCTCTGGCAATTTTTCTCCCTAATCTTTCATCAATTATCAGCCGGTTTGCATTTAGTTCAATAGCTAAAGTAATGGCTTCTGATTCTCCTTGATCTAATTCTATTTTTAGCTGATTCACTAATAATTGATTGCTAACGGGTTGAGTCTTTATCCATGACAAGGTAGGAACAATTTTGGCACTTTCATCGGTGTTACCAATATCAGTAATCTCATTAAAAACAGATAGAGGAATGATTATTTCTCCATAGAGTTGATGCAGTAACTCTAATTGATTAATACTTGAAAGATAGAAAATAGGGGAAGTGTTGCTAACAACAATCATCGCCAATCAGAAGTTTGTAAAGTTTGTAAATCTTGGTGTAAGTCTTCTATTCCGTAATGAATGGGAATTTTGCGATTACCTAAGATGCGTTGAAATTCCAGCTGATTCATTTCGGCAAATTGACTAGCTGTTCCTAATGTTATTTTTTCTTGTTGAAAGAGAATAATAGCGATTTCCAACTTTAATTCTCCTTCGGAAATTTTAGCGTTTTCTAAGAATTCATCTGGAATAGTTAAACTCATGGGGTTACAATTAAGATAATAAAAGGAGCTTATTAGGTATTATTATGCTTCTAACAAGACAAGATTTACAAGAAATGCAGTCAGCCTATCCTGATTATCGCTTAGAATTGGTGGATGGGGAAATTATTGTTATGAGTCCTTCTGGATATGCGTCTGATGAGGTTGCAACAGAGTTTGCTAGACAATTAGCTAATTGGGTTAAACCGAGAAAATTAGGCCGTGTTACTGCTTCTAGTGCGGGGTTTAATTTACCTGATGCTAATATAAGATCGCCTGATGTTTCTTTTGTGAAAGCAGAAAGATTGAAACAAAGTCCACGATCATTTGCTGATTTAGCTCCTGATTTAATGGTAGAAGTTAAATCACCTACCGATAGTTTAACCAAAACGAGAGAGAAGATTCAAAACTTTTTAAATGCAGGGACACAAGTCGGTATTTTAGTTAATCCTGATGAGCGTATTGTTGAAGTTTATCGAAATAATTATCCTGTACAAATTCTTCAAGATGGCGATCATTTAACCCTTCCTGATTTATTGCCAGATTGGACTTTGTTGGTATCTGAGTTATGGCCAGTTGAGTTTGATTAGCTGTTCTATGAACAAATAATTATTTATTTTTAATCCAGTCTGTCATATCAGTTAATTCTTCAGTTTCATAGTCTTCAGGTGAACCAAATGCAGTGTCAAGTTCGTTTTGTTCTTCATCACTAACATAAGGCATTAACATATCACAGAGTAAGAGTCTTTCTTCTTTTAACACCTCTCTCATGGTTTCTTTAATTAAAGTTTTTAAGTCTTGAGTTTTCATTATTTTTGATGTTAAGTCTATTGATGTTTTAATCTATATTATAGGCGATCGCAAATTCTGCTATTGTAAACTAAGAGTATTCTCGATTTTTTTCCTCAGATGTGATGAATAGCTCCTTCTCCATCAAAATTAGCCCAAGGATAAAAATCCTGGCTTTGGGTTTGGTTTGGCCTTTATTATTCCATCATCCTGCATGGGGACAAGAAGGATGTTCTAAAGCAGATATTCAGGCCGAGATTAGAAAATGGGATATATCTTCTAGTTATCAAGTGCCGAAATCTGTTGTTAACTGCAAAGAAAAATCCATCCAACCTTTAATAGACTTGCTAGTAGGCGATCAAAAGGATGATAATGCTGATGTTCGCAGCCGTGCAGCCTCTGCTCTGGGTAAGATTGGGGACAACTCACCAGAAACCGTTGAAGCTCTCAGGACTGTCCTCACGGGGGAGAATCGGGATGATAATGCTG
>JASJDW010000342.1 GCA_030064955.1 Crocosphaera sp. | reverse complement strand
TGGAATTGAGATTCTAGGGAAACTGAACTGTTTGATTTAAGGGTTCGCCAATATTTTCGCCAATTCCTATTAGAAAAATTTACGTCTATCTCGGCAAAATTTATGTTTAATAATTCTTCAGAAGAATACCCTAAAACTTGACAAGCGGTTTCATTGACATAAATAAATTTACCGCATGATTCTAGCCAAAAAATGATATCTGAAGCGCGATCAATGGAATATTTCAAGGTTTGTAGCGGACGAGAAATGCCCTCACTGATTAGTATAGCTAAAAGCGTTGCGATTATAATGGATAAACCAATACTAAAAACAATAATATAAGTTTGGATTGCTTGGGCATTACTTAAATGATTTTGGGTTTCTTCATATTCTTTTGTAACTACTTGAACTAACTTCTCTAAATCTTCAATGAACTCGGTTAATCTAACATCAATTAAATTCAATTCTAAATCATTTAATCGTTTTTTTACTTCCTCAGAATCATCAAATTGCCAGTTATTTTCTCTAATCATCTCTACTAAATCGTTTGTTTGCTCTATATATTCCACTAGCAGTGAATTATATTTTTCCCAGAGATTATTAAAAATAATAACTTCTTCTTCTCCTTCTTCAACTTCTGGATTTTTATAGGATTGTTTCAACGTTGACCAAGCTTCAGGAACGTGCTTATGGTGATATCTAAATAAGAACAAATTATTTTCAAACTTTTCTTGATCATCGATGGTTTCTCTCATACGATATTGATAAGTTTGCATCAATATTAAGTGATTTAACAAATTTTGAGTTTTTTGATTTTCTTCTAAGGCATCTTCAAGTTGTTGACTGGCTTGTTGAGTGTAAAAATCACCAATATTTAGACCTGTCCCTACTCCTAAAATTGTTATAACTAGAACAATAGCATAACCAAAAGAGATTTTTTTTGCTACGGTTAAAGAATCTATCCACTGAAATATATTATGTCTTAAAGCATTAAGCCTGACCAGTTCCATCGTATTTTTGTAGTAATGGATTTTTTAAATTATATCATTATTTTCTTGAACCAAAAGTGCAAACTTTTGGCTTTTTAGACTAAATATGATGACTTATTAGGGAGAAGTGGCAGATTTTTACGTTGGCTATCTTATTTAATTGATATAAGTCGCATCATTGCCTAACGGTTCATAGTAAGCATCCAACTATAAACTACCATGAGGGTAAAAACTAAGGTAATTAAAAGTTCTCTATGACTAGATACCCAAAGAGAGAAACTTTCGGTTAAAAATAACAAAGCTTCTTTTCTTTTGCGCCCCAGTTTCTTCATTAAGGCTTCAACTTTTTGATCAACTTCTTCCAAGGAAAGTTCTCCTTCTAGGTAACGGGATTCAATTTTATCCAGTTGTTGCCAATATTCTTTGGTTGCTTCAACAAGATTAGGATACATAAACAATTATTTTTTAACTCGTCTCAAAGGATTAGATATAAAGTTTCGTTACTTAGATCATAAAAAACTTTACAAAGAGACGACCAGGGGGAAAACCTCACCTCGCCTATTGAATAGAGATTTGAGAGATATTCATCAACGATAAATCTAAAAAAAATATTAAGAAATACTGAGATTAGGACACATAACTTTACAATAAAAGCATTACGATAAAAGCCGTCAGCCACTTTTATATAAGGCTGGTATATAATAAGTTTCCCCAAGAATGAATAATTCTTGGGGATAATTTTTCTACTGCAACTATTAGATTATTTCCCTAACCACATACCATGAAAACCATAGGGAACTCGCTGAGGAATTTGTATTTTTGCCATAGGGGAAGCGGTAAAGTTTTCAGCATCAATAATCACTAATTCTGACACATTAGAGACTTCATCATGAACAAAAGTGAGTAACCATCCTTGGTCATCTTGTTCTTCATTGGAGTTAGGGGCAAAAATTGGTTCACCACCATATCTATTAGGTCCAAAATGATGAATTTCAAAGCCTCCTTTGTCAAAATCATGTTTAATAATGCCGTCAAATTTAGGTTCAGACGTATCTGCCATTTTCCCTGAATAACCATAACGGGTTTTTCTTCCTGTATATTGTTCGTTGATACGGGGAAATTCTGAGGGAAGATCGCATAAACTTTGCTCTTTTACTTCCCCTGTTTTTAGATTAAAATGCCATTGATGGAGGTAAGGAATATCTGAATCTTTAATTTTATCCTTTGCTTCTCCTAATACAGTTGTAGCGTTCATTCGACAGGCAATTAAAACAATTTCATCTCCTTCTTCGTAAGCATTTAAGGTATGAAAAATATAACAAGAGTTGCTTTCAAACCAGCGTATATTTTCATTATTTCCCTGTCGGGGAACAATCCCAAAACGAGACGGGGTGTAATTTTCAAACTGTAATAGAGGTTCTCCTTTTTGCATTCTCTCGGGGCGAAAAGTTAGAGGAAGGTCAAGAAAAATAGTATAATTTTCGGTGATAGCAAAATCGTGCATCATTACCCCAACGGCTAAGTCAATGGGAACAGTTTTTAATAATTCTCCTTGTGGGGAAACAATACCATATTGTAAATAGGGAGGTTGGGCAAAAGAATAGCCGAAAAACATCATTTCTCCCGTTATGGGATCAATTTTTGGATGTGCGGTAAAAGGGGAAATTAACTTATTATCAAAATTATGAGAACCGAGGGTGTTTAATTCAGGAACTGTCAAAGCATGGGGTTCACCCCCTTCCCAAAGTGCCAGGAGACGGTCAGCATGGTACACTAAAGCGGTGTTAGCAGTATTTTTCGATGGACCGTAGGGGTTATCCATTTGGGGCGGTTCTAGCAGCCCTGTCCATAGGGGTTTATTGGCTTCTTTTTCTAGCTTATAGCTACGGGTTTGAACAAAGCGGTTACGGTAGGATGCTTTACCGTCTTCTATCTCTACTCCGTGAATCATACCGTCTCCATCAAACCAATGATAGTTACCGATGGGACTAAATTGGGGGTTAGGGCCATTTCTCAGGAATATTCCTCTTAAATTATGAGGAATTTCTCCAATAACGGTTAAATTATTAGCAGTAATTTCTCGACTCACAGGAGCAAAATTACCTGAAAGATAGGGATTAATTTTGATAGTTGCAGTCATATTGAATTATTAATTATTAATTACTAATGATAGCATTTCCTGGACTCATGAAGTATACTTAATATTTAACTCCTGCTGGGGAGCATCGGGCGAAGCCTGCCCTCCCGAACTCCCGAACTCCTAACTCCTAGAACTGGAAGAGTTTGTACTTCAGAAGTATGGAAACTGCTATATAAACTATTTCCATTCTGGATGGGGTTCTATGGGTAAACAAGTGCCAAATTTATTAATTTCGTTGATCATCTGATAAAGTCGCCCTGAACTATGCCGATTAAAATATAAAGTTAAACGAGGCAAGATAGCGGTTTCATCGTTTATTTCTTGAGGCAATGCCGAACTTTTTTCGATTCTCCCTTTACATAAAATATCGCTATAGTCTTCATTTAATTGTTCCACTTGTTCATTGGTCAATTCTGAGTTCAGTCGCAATACTAATAAATCATCCACATAACGACTGGAATGATAGACACAATAAAATTCACGGATGATATTACAAGCAGTGGCTAAACTATCAGTAATGGTATAAAGACTCGCATCTTCTGCACTAATTAAACCCCGTGACAATAAATTATTATAATTGTATTCGTTCCAAGTTTTCCAATAGTCTCCTCCTGGTTCATCAATTAATACTAAAGGACAAGGACCATACTTTCCAGTTTGACATAAAGTTAAGGTTTCAAATGCTTCGTCTTGGGTTCCAAACCCTCCCGGAAATAACGCCACTGCATCACTTTCTTTTAAAAAGAAAAGTTTACGGGTGAAGAAGTATTTAAACTTAATTAATTTCTCATCTCCCGCAATAAAAGGGTTTGTCCCTTGTTCAAAAGGTAAATCAATATTTAGCCCGAAAGAATGCTCTCTTCCTGCCCCTTCGTTTCCTGCTTCCATGATACCTCCTCCTGCCCCTGTTAGTACCATAAAGCCAAACTGAGTAATATAACGGGCAAATTCTACTGCAAGACGATATTCTGAACTTTGGGGGGATAGTCGGGCTGACCCAAAAATGGTAACTTTACGAATGTGACGATAGGGATAAAATACCTCAAACCCTTTTTCTAAGTCTTCTAAGGCAGTGGTTAAGATTTTCCAGTCCAACCGATCAACTTCTTCCCCTGCAATACGTAATAAGACTCCTAATGCCCGCTCTATCAATTTACCATGTTCATGATCGGCTAAATTATTGATGAGTTTTTCTATGTCTGAAGAGAGAGAATAGGAGTGATTATGGGTAGATAAGGTCATAGTTAGGATGTATAACGTCAAAATAGGGAGATTATCGATACATTAAGAATCTAGAAACGTTAGATTATTCCATGGCACTGTATTGGTGTTTACTCTTATTTTACCTAAGTTATGGTCTAATGTTAAATAGTTGTATGTTCATAGTAGATAATTCCTATAAGTAATAATGGCATCTCCTATTGGTCATGGTTTAGCTGGTTGTTTGGGCTTCTTTTTAGTTGGTAAAAATACTCAATTTTTAAAATATTATTCATCGAAACGATTAATTGCTACTGCTATCATTATTGCTAACTTACCTGATATTGATTTTATTTTAGGTTATTTATTTTATCAGGATTTTAATGCTATTCATCGTCAGTTTACTCATAGTTTTTTGGTAGGTTTTATTGTTTGTATTGTCATTTTTTATTGCTTGAGATGTTATAAAAAAATTTCTTATTCTTTTTTGATTTGGTTGTGGGGACTTTATTTTAGTCATGTTTTATTGGATATGTTAGCCTATGATCGCTATCTTCCTGCTGGTGTACAATGTTTTTTACCTTTTACTTCTAATTATTTTGCTTTTCCTATTTCTATTTTAGGGGGACTTAGTTTTACAGGAGGAATTATACAATTGAATAATTTTTTGACTGTATTGCAAGAAATAGTTGTTATCCCTATATTATACTTGATTATTATGTTTATCATCAATAATATAAAAAAATATGAGAAAACTAACAATTAAGATTACTAACTATCAAGATAAATTAGAAGCCATTAAAAAGATTAGATTTTCTGTTTTTCAGGAAGAGCAAGGAGTTGATCCAGAGTTGGAATTTGATGGTTATGATGATAATTGTATTCATTTTTTAGGTTATTTAGATAACGAACCAGTGGGAACAGCAAGAATTAGATATATTGATGA
>JASJDW010000066.1 GCA_030064955.1 Crocosphaera sp. | reverse complement strand
ATGGAAGAGATGGTGGATCATAGTCGCTGGTTAAACACCTCTGAATTAAGAAGTCGGATTGATGCCCTCAGTAAACGACTGGCTCAGGTCAAAGAAGAACTAACTGCCGCAGAAAACCGATTTTATCGCTACGTTTCTCAGCAAGGGGCAGATTTATTGACCATTCAAGATGGGAGTCTTTTTAGCGGTATTACCAGTAGTCAACAAAGACAACGAGAATTAGGGTTAGCCCTGCAAGAAATCGATGGTCGTATCAATAGTTTAATGACTCAATTAGGATTAACCCCAGAACAGGCCTATGCTTCAGTGGCCTTGAGTGCCGATCCGATTTTGGCCAGTTTACGGGCGCAAATTCTGCAAATTGAACAACAACTAGAACGATTAAAATTGGATTTACGACCCGAACACCCCACCATCGAAAAACTTCTCAAGGAAAAACAAGTCAGTGAAACCCTATTTCAACAAAGAGCCCAGGAATTGATTGGGGCGAGGGATTTAGCCGCCATTCCCCTCAGTCAGATTCGTCAAGATAGTAGTCTTGACCCTAGCAGACAACAGTTGGCCAATGAACTGTTAGCCTTAGAAACAACAAGGGCTGGATTATTAAAGCAGTTAAATTCCGTGATAGAAACGGAACAAAAATTACGAGAACAGTACGAAAAATTCCCCGATAAACAGTTACAACAAGCAAAATTGGTTCAAGAGGTTGAATTTCAACGGATTGTTTATCAAAATATTCTCACGGCCTTGGTAGATGCTCAAGCAGCAGAAGCAGAAACCGTGGGCAGTTTATCCCTAGCGGTTCCCCCCAATTATCGACCAACTCCTCCGCAACGACGGCGAGAAAAAAATAAGGTACTGATTATTGCTGCTGGTGGTGGTATCGGTTTAATCGCTGGTTTGGGGGTCATTCTTCTCTTAGCTTTAATCGATGATCGCTTACACACTCCTCAAGAACTGCGAGATTCTCTTGTCGATCGTGAAGTGCCAGTGTTGGGACAGTTACCGTTTATCTATAGTTCCCTCTACCGAGAGGATCTCAGTCCTGTTTTGATAGAAGGAGATGCAAGTGACTTGAGCTTTTATGAACGATTTCGTAGTAACCTACGTCGCCTGGGCTCAGATATGTCGAAAGTGGTGATGATCACCAGTGTTAGCAATGAAGAAGGCAAAAGCGCAACGGCTTACAATTTAGCCATTGCTTCGGCTCAAGCAGGAAGACGCACCTTACTGATAGAAGCTGACTTAAGAGCCCCTTCTAAAGCCCAATGGTTAGACATTAACCCTGATCCTCAGAGCAATTTAGAACCCTTACGTTTCTACCAAAATCGCAGCGATGCTGTTGTTTTGGTCCCTAAAGTTCCCTATTTGTCCATCTTAACCAGTCCGGGTCCCCAACGTCAGGCCGCCGCTATTATTGAATCGAGTGAGTTACGACTGCTCTTAAAAGATGCCAGAGGACGCTATGATATGGTCATTATTGACACCCCCTCCCTTTCCCGTTGTAATGATGCCCTGTTACTAGAACCGTTAACCGATGGCTTGGTATTGGTCACAAGACCCGGAACTACCCGTTCTAGTTTGTTAAATGAGGCCATTGATCAATTATCTGATGCTGAGGTTCCCGTTTTAGGGGCAGTGATCAATGGGGTGGAAAATTTAGTGGCACCGACAACGGAGATCCCAGAAACCCATCATAATGGTAGCAATGGCAACGGACACACAGGAGATATTCCTATCTATGAAGAAAATCCTGTTTAGTTACCTCATAGTTTACGATACCAAATCCGGTTTAGATACCCCCTTTAAAAAGGGATAGCTTAAAGCTTGAAAACCCTCCTGCCTCCTGCCTCTTCTAGAAAATAAGAAAGGTTTGAGAACCGGATTTGGTATTAGGGGTCAGAAGTTTTAAAACCAGGAACTTTACGATAAATAGTCTCAAGAGAACCGCTATAATTAATACTGAAAAATTCTACTTCATCCTCTGCTTGATATGTTTTTTCTCTCCAATTTCCTGACTCATTACGACGATAACATTCAATTTTCATTTGATCTTGGTGAATAAGAACATACTCTTTTAAAGTGGGACAAGTTTGATAATCACTGAATTTTTGACCTCGATCAAACGCTTCAGTTGATTTCGATAATACTTCCATTACCAGAACAGGATAAACAATAAAATCATCCCTATTATTAATCTCCCTTTCATCACAAACAACTGCAATATCTGGATAATAATAACAATTGGCTTCTTCTAATCTAACCTTAATATCTGAATTTAAAACCAGACAAGGACTATCTAGAAGATGAATATTCAATAAGGTTGTTAAGTTTGACCCTAAAACAATATGAGACTTTTTTGCCCCTACCATTGCATAAACTTGTCCCTTTCGGTATTCATGTTTGATAGGACTGACTCTTTCTCCTTCTAAATAGGTTTCTGGAGATATATACAAAAATTGACGATTTCTTATCATGATTGATGTGGGAGTTTCTACCCCTCCATAAGTCCCCATCTGAGTTAATTATACTCTGTATTTATTGATATGTTTAATAAATAGGATCGCAGTTCTATTTTTTAGTTTGTGGAGTTAAAATAAAAAGATGGAGTTTGAGTGGGATGATCAAAAAAACAAAATCAACATTGAAAAACATGGAATTGATTTTAATTTCGCCAAAGAAGTCTTTTCAGGAGTCTGGATCTCAAAACCTGACAATAGAAAAGACTACGGTGAAGAAAGATTAATTGCTTTGGGACTTTTAGGAGAATTTATCCTAGTTATAGTCTATACCCTGCGAGGGGAAAAAATACGACTCATATCTACAAGACGCGCTAATAAACAAGAAAGGAGTATTTATTATGCCTATGTCACGAGAGGAACAATTAAAGATCCTTGGTCAGATGAAAGAATCTGATATAGATTATTCAGATATACCTGCGACTGATACTGAATTTTGGCAAGAAGCTACTGTTAATAACCCCCTAAAAATTTCTGTAACTCTCAAGCTTGATCCCTCAGTTTTTGCTTGGTATAAACAGCAGTTTCCCCAAGAATATCAGACTTTGATTAATGCCATATTAGAAAAATATATGATAGAACATAATTGTTAATAATATACTTCTGAACGGGGTTAATGATATTAACCCCCTACTGAATTCATAAGTTTTCTTCAATTTTTCCTTCTGCATGATGCACAATAGCCCTTAATTTATCCAGGATATTACTATCAACATCTTGCCATAACCCTCTTTGATTTGCTTCTAATAATCTTTCGGCCATATCTCGCAACGCCCAAGGATTTTTTTCTTGAATAAACTGTTGCACTGTCTCATCAAATAAGTAAGCATTTGCTACTCCTTGATACATGAAATCTTCTACACAGTTTGCTGTCGCATCATAAGCAAATAAATAATCTACCGTTGCTGACATTTCAAACGCCCCTTTATAACCATGTCTCATCACACCTTTAATCCATTTTGGGTTAATAACACGGGAACGATATACCCTAGCAATTTCTTCTTTTAATTGTCTCACTTTTGGATTAGCAGCAATGGCATTATCTCCAAAATAAGTTTCAGGATTACTTCCTGTTAATGCCCTTACAGCGACAGTTAAACCTCCTTGAAACTGATAATAATCATCAGAATCTAAGAGATCATGTTCTCGATTATCTTGGTTATGTAAGACGATTTGTAACTGTTTTAAACGTTTATCAAATACTTCAGGAACCCCATGACCAATTCCATTTTGATCATAAGCATAACAACTCCAGTTAATGTAAGCATTGGCTAAATCTTGCTCATTTTCCCAATTTTGTGCTTCAATTAATCCCTGTAAACCAGCACCATAAGCACCCGGTTTTGAGCCAAAAATTCGATACCCTGATTTCAATTTTGCTTGGTCTTCTGTTAGCCCTTGTCGCTGCCAAAATATCTGTTCTTCCTGTACCTTTGCTGCTAAGGGATTAATAGTTTTTGATTCTTCTAGGCTTGACACATCTTTGATCACTTTGTATAGTAGTTGTAGTAAGTTAGGAAAACTGTCTCTAAAAAAGCCCGATACCCGTACCGTTACGTCTACACGGGGTCGCCCTAATACTGATGGTTTAAGAATTTCATAATCTACTACCCGACGGGATAACCCATCCCAGATCGGTTGTACTCCTAACAAAGCTAACACTTGAGCAATGTCATCGCCTCCAGTTCGCATAGTAGAGGTTCCCCAGATAGAAATAGCGAGGGTTTGAGGATATTCTCCGTTATCTTGAGTATAACGCTCAATGAGGGCTTCTGCTGCTTTTCTGCCTACATCCCATGCGGTTTGGGTAGGTATAGCACGGATGTCCACAGAATAGAAGTTGCGTCCGGTGGGTAGAACTTCTGGTCTACCTCTGGTGGGTGCGCCAGATGCACCGCTAGGGATATAGTTTCCGTTTAGTCCTCTCAATAAGTTAGTGATTTCTTGGGGGGTTTCATAGAGTTTTGGCAGTAAAAAAGTTGTAATCCAGTTTAGTTCTTTTTGGGTGTAAGGTAAAGGGTTAAATTGCTCAATATCATGAGTATTAATGAGACTTTGGACTAATTTTTGTGCGTATATTTCTAAGGCTTCGATAACATCCCCAATGATACGACATTGTTTTAATTGATAACAAATTTCTTCAGGTACAACTTGAGACAAGTTTAAACAATAAAAAGATTCATCTAAGTTAGCAGTTAAGGGATTAATATCTAAGTTGAAATCTTTTGCTATTGCGGTGATTAACCCCATTCTATCTAAACTAGGATAACGAGTAATAGAGATAATTAAGTCTCTCAATTGTGTATTTTGTGGACAAGTTCCTAAGATGTGTAAACCATCTCTTATCTGTGCTTCTTTTAGTTCACATAAATAACCATCTGCAATGGTTAAAAATTGAGATAAGCTATCATCATTGATACTATTTACTCCTAAGTCTTGATTGAGATTGGTTTCAGTTACTAATTGTGTAATGCGATCACCGATTATTTTTAGTCGTTTTGGATCTAAGGTTTGTGCTTCGTAATATTCATCAATTAAGGTTTCTAATTGTTCTAAATTACCGTATAATTCTGCACGAGTTAAAGGAGGCGTTAAATGGTCTAAAACCACTGCATGGGAACGCCGTTTTGCTTGGGAACCTTCCCCTGGATCATTGACAATGAAAGGATAAAAATTAGGGATGGTTTCTAATGCTATTTCTGGGTAACAAGTTGATGATAAAGCTAAACTTTTACCGGGTAGCCATTCTAAGTTACCATGTTTACCTACATGGATAATAGCAGATGCTTGAAAATGGTGTTTTAACCAATAATAATAAGCTAAATAATGGGGTGTCGGTTCTAAGTCTGGTGCATGATAGTTTAAACTGGGGTCAAAGTCATAACCTCTAGAGGGTTGAATACCAATAAAAACATTGTCTAATTGAATACCAGAAATGGGATAAGCAGTCACATTATTAATTTCAGGAATATGACTCCAACGCTGTTTAATTTGTTGTTGAGTATCTAGGGATAAGGTTTGAAAATATTGTTCGTATTCTGCACAAGAAACAGATTGATGAATGGGACGTATTTCTTGACTTTCAGGGTCATTCGTTATTCCTTGAGTTAATCGTTGTATGAGTTCATCTCCTGTTTCTGGTATATCTTTAATGTTGTAACCATCTTGTTGTAATGCTTGCAGGATTTTGATACAACTTGCAGGGGTATCTAAACCAACACCATTGGCTATTCTGCCATCTTTATTAGGATAATTGGCTAAAATTAACGCAATTTTTCTTTCATTGATTGGCGTGTTTCCAAGCTTTATAAAATTTGCGGCTAAGTCAGTAACAAAATTGATTCTATCTTCTAGCGGTTCATAAACAATAACATCAGTTTCTAACTGTTGATTCCAGGTTGCTACAGACTTAAAAGAAACAGCGCGAGTGATTATTTTACCATCGACTTCAGGTAAAGCAATATTCATAGCTACATCTCTAGGATTTAATCCTTGAAAGCTATTTTTCCACTGTTCTACTGTTCCACTACTAAAGATAACTTGTAAGATAGGAATGTCCAACTTGTGCCATAAATGACTACAAGAATTATCATCAATTTTACCTAAAGAAAAGCTAGTTGTATTCAAGATTAACTGGATAGGATGATCCGATAGAGATTGACAATAAGCAATTAATTGATTTTGAACATCAGGATCACGTAAAGAAGAGAGAAAAATAGGAATTGGATTGATTTGTTTATCTAATAAACTTTTACATAAAGCATCTATGGGTTGTAAATTACCAGCTAAGTAATGAGAACGATAAAAGAGAATAATCCCATGAGAATAATTGGGTTTATTTTTTACATTATTTTGATAAATACCAAAATCAGGAACAATATTAGGTTCAGGAGAATTATACTTAGTTTTCCAGCAAAGATCAGCAATAAATTTTAAGCCATTAAGCCAATTTTCTTGGCCTCCTTGGGTTAAATAACACCATAATTTATGACTGTGATGAAAAGCAACTGTAGAATGACTCATCAACGTTTCATCTAAATGATCGTCCCCTGGTAAAATAAAGAGAGTAATCTGATTTAATTCGGCAATTTCTTTGATAAGTTCTAACCCATAAGGCCAATAAGATTGACCCCCTAATAATCGTAAAATAATAACTTTAGCCTGAGATAATACCGTTTCGCCATAAGTGTCAATACTTAATTGTTGTTGTAATTGTAAAATATTTGTAGCACGTATTTCAGGAAAATGATCAGGCAAAAAAGGCAAACAAGCAGCTAAACTCTGAATATCCGTATCTGCTGCACTTAAAAAGATGATTGGGGCCTGAGTTTGTTCAATAAAGATAACCCCTTCTTGCTCAGCATTCCAACCTCCAGGGGTAGCAGCTATTCGGTGCATTAAAACTCCTTAATATTTAAACAAAATGAAGTTTCAGGATAGGATAGGGAAACGGAGAGATTCTATTTAAGGATTATGTCTCTTTTCCTCTAGCCTTGTCCAGTGTGATGAATCCTGTTTCAAAATCTATTTTACGTCGAACTTTACCTATCAGTATATTCGAGGAACTTTGTTCTCTTTGGCGAGAGCTAGTGGAGATTGAAGGTTCTGAAGCTATTTTGCTGAATGATTCCATAATTTCTTCAGAAGTAGGTGATATTTATGAAATTTTAGGTGCAAAAACTTTTCATCTGCTTCTATCGTCCCAGTTATGTGCGTTATTGCAAGGCACACTCAACGCTTCATCCTTATCTTATCAGGTTACCATTACTTGCGAACCCCAAGCGATCGCCGAGTTTACCTATAGGTTACAACAGCACCTTGATAATGGCTCTCCTTGGCGCGATCGCCTTACGGCTTATATATCTCCTCATATACCCCCATTAAACCCCCTACAATCCCATTTTAATGGTCGCTTATGGAATATTTTAGTCCCTGAATTCTCTGAAACTTCAGAAGTCATGTATGAGGGACTCAGAACTTGTGAACCAGTTGAAGAGGCTCTACGGCAACAAGTTGCCCAAGAAAGACTTTTAAATCAAGTTATTGGTCAAATTCGTCAAAGTTTAGAATTATCCGTTATTTTAGAAACAGCGGTTAGAGAATTACGTAGTTTTTTACAAGTTGACCGTTTAGTTATCTATGAATTTAAAGAAAAAATAATTTCACATTCTCATTCAGAAACTTTACAGCAAGCAGGTGGTTTAGTCACTTATGAATCACGGGTTTCTGAGGGTATTCCTTCTTTATTAAATGTGGTTGCAGAAGATATTTGTTTTGCAAATATTCCTGAATATAAACATAGATACCGTCAAGGACAAATTGTCTCTATTGATGATGTGGAAATGAGATACGCAGCTTCTTTATGTTTAAGTCAATTTTTAGAAAAATATTGGGTATTATCTAAATTAATTGCTCCTATCGTGGTGGATGGTCATTTATGGGGACTTTTAATTGCTCATCAATGCTTCAAAAAACGACAATGGTTAGAGACGGAAAAAACATTTTTAGGACAAATAGGAGAACATTTAGCTGTTGCTATTTATCAGGCACAATTATATGCTCAAGTTCAAGAACAAAAAAACACTTTTGAGCAGCGAGTGATTGAAAGAACCCAAGAACTTCGGGATACCTTAGTTGCTTCCCAAGCAGCGAATCATTCTAAAAGTGAATTTTTAGGGAATATGAGTCATGAATTAAGAACCCCTTTAACTTGTATTATTGGTTTATCAGGAACTTTATTACATTGGTCACAAGAAAGTGCAAACTTACCGATAGATAAACAACAAAAATATTTACAAACCATTCAAAATAGTGGTAAACACTTGTTAGATATGATCAATGAAATTCTAGAATATTCTAAATTACAATCAGGAAAATATGTGTTAGCTGTTCGAGAATTTTCTTTAACAAAAGTGGCTAAAAATGTTATTCAAAGGGTAAGTGATGAAGCGGAACACCGTCGCATTAATTTAGAACTTGATTTACAAATTGCTCCTCAACAAGATGGCTTCTGTGCTGATCCAGAAAGAGTTCAACAAATTCTTTATCATTTATTGAATAATGCTTTAAAATTTACCTCGGAAAATGGAACCGTAACCTTAAGAGTTTGGAGAGAAAACAATCAAGTTTCTCTCGCAGTTGAAGATACAGGAATTGGTATAAAAGAAGAGCAAATCCCCTTATTATTTGAGTCATTTCAACAATTAGAAACTTCTCGTAAACGGGTTTATGGAGGAACAGGATTGGGATTAGCATTAACAAAACAATTAGTGGAACTTCATGGAGGAACGATTGAAGTAGAATCCATTATTAATCAGGGTTCTACGTTTACTGTAAGACTTCCTAGTCAACCGCAAAATGAATATAAATTATCCAATAATTTAGAAAAAAATCAAGCTTTATTTACCAAAAATAAAACTATAGTTTTAGTAGAAAGTAATGAAGAAATTGCTACATTAATTGGTGAGTTGTTAACTGCTGCAAATCACCATTTTATTTGGTTAATGGATAGTTCAAAAGTAATCAAAAAACTCGAATTATTAGAACCATCGGTCGTTATTTTAGATCAGGAATTATCAGAGGTTTTAAAAATCAATGAATCCTTAAAAAAATTTCCAGAAACCCAAAAAGCAAAAGTGTTATTATTAAAAGATGAAATTACCTCAAAAGAATGGACAGAAATTTCTAAAATGGGAATAGATGATTACATAATTAAACCCATCCAGCCGAATCTTTTACTAAAGCGAGTTAATGCTTTAATTTTGAATAATGATAAATCAGAAACTCAGTAAATAATTATCAGTTAAATACTTAAATTTTGTCTTATGATAATCCCAAAATCAACCTTAATTGTTTCCTGTCAAGCACCCTTCGACTCCCCATTATTTGATCCAAAAATTATTGCTGCTATGGCCAAAGCTTCCATTAATCAAGGGGCAAAAGGAATAAGAATTAATACCCCTGATCATGTTAAACAAGTCAGAAAAGAATTACCAAATATCCCCATTATTGGACTGTGGAAACAGGACTATTCAGGGTATGATATTTATATTACACCCTGTTATCAGGATGCGGTAGCGATCGCTGAAGCAGGGGCTGATATTATCGCCATTGATGGCACCTTAAGAAAGCGTCCTCAAGGAGAAAAATTAGCGGATTTAATTGACAACATTCACCAGAAATTAGGAAAATTAGTGATGGCCGATGTAGATACCATAGAAAGTGCGATCGCCTCAGCCAAAGCAGGAGCAGATTTTGTCGGAACCACCCTTTATGGTTATACCAAAGAGACTAAAAACTGCCATCCTCCAGGGTTTTCATTATTAGAAGAAATGAATCAAAAATTAACTGTTCCTATTATTGCAGAGGGCGGAATTTCTACCCCAGAACAAGCAAAAAAAGCCTTAAACTATGGTGCTTATTCCGTTGTTGTGGGAACTGCAATTACAGGAATTGATTTAAAAGTAAAAGCATTTCAATCAATGTTTGAATAAATAAAAAATGTATGGATTCTAATCAATTACCACCCAGTTACGGACGTTTTCCTAAAGTCCCTCTTGATCGTCGTTCTTATGCTTTTTTATTAGATTTTGTAACCGTCTGGTTTTTGAGTTCTTTTTTCCAAGGATTGGTGAAAGATCTGGTTTTTTTTGTAATTTGGCTAATTTTACGAGTCATTATTGTTGAAAAAAATAAAGGACAAAGTATAGGAAATTGGTCTTTTGATATTAAAGTAATTGATATTCGATTTCTAAGAATTCCTGGGTTAAAAGAATTAGCAAAACGAGAAGCTATTTTAGGTTTTGCTGCCATGTTAGCAATGGTGGGATTAAATATTAATTTTAAAAATGGCTTATCCATGTTAATCTTCATTACCCCTTTAATTATCGATTGTGGCGTTGCGATCGGCGATGAAGAATATAATCAAGCCTTTCATGACAGAATTGGTAACACGATCGTTATCCAAACCAAGCGAGGCTTTTCCTTAGATTTACGACTAAAAAAACTCTGGAGAATTATCAAAGAAAAAATACAAAGTCGTCAAACAAAACGACAAAGTTATCGAGATGATTATTATGATGATTACGACGACTACGATGATCAGTATTAAGCTACTAAGTTAAAAAGAAGGGGATCATAGGAGTCAATATTATAAACAAACCTATCATCCAACTCCTGTCTCCTGTCTCCTCGCCAAAACTAGAATTTTTCTTACATCGAATTTTTTATAAAGTTTTGTAAACTAGAGTGTAACCCACAGACATTCAGATAAACTCATGAGTACCCTTACGCGCGTGGAACGCATTCTTGTTATCGGCCATATTTTATCCATGGCCTTTGGTTTAGCAGGATTACTGCTAGTATTGCCCAATCCTGATTTTATTGCTAGTTTACCTCCCATCGGTAAAACCGCCTTTGCTTGGTCTATGGCTGGCGGTGGTGTCATGTATATGTTGTTAGGAATGTCAGCAGTTGCTGTCTATGCTTATCGTACCCTTGGGGTTTGGCATTGGTTAGGCTTCATGTTACCGGCCTTAGCCATTTCCTTAACCAGTGAATTACTCGGAACCAGTACAGGGTTCCCCTTTGGTCACTATCGCTATTTAACAGGATTAGGCTATAAAATTGCTGGCTTAGTTCCCTTTACCATTCCCCTATCGTGGTTTTATTTAGGATTTAGTGCTTATTTAATTGCTTGTGCGGGATTAAACAACAAAATTTCTCAGAATTGGCTAAAAACAGTTACTTCAATAGTTCTGGGTGCCATTTTCTTAACTGCTTGGGATTTTGTTTTAGATCCAGCCATGAGTCAAACCACCATGCCATTTTGGGTGTGGGATCAACCTGGGGCTTTTTTTGGAATGCCTTACCAAAACTTCGCTGGATGGTTTGGGACTGGGGCCATATTTATGACCGTTGCTACCTTAATTTGGAAAGTTAAACCCTTTAACTTTACTCAAACTAATCTAAGAGTTCCCTTAGCCATCTATGTCAGCAATTTTGCCTTTGCCATGATCATGAGTTTAGCTGCCGGAATCTATATTCCGGTGTTGTTAGGGTTGATCGTGGGTTTAATGCCTGTATTGGTCTTGTATCGTCTCGCTGATACCCCAACAGCTACCAATACCTCTCAAAATCTCCCCAAGGTGTCTTTTAATAATGGATAATTGACAATGGATCATGGATTCTGGAGTTTCTATTTTGTTGAATGATACGGTTATCAGCTTTATTTCCCTATCTGTGTTACTGTTTCAAGGAACAGCAACCTTACTTTTGTTATCTCGCCTTATTAAAGGGGCTATACGTCGTCCACCTTTAACACCTCAATTACCCAATCCTCAAATGTTGGGTAAAGTCAGTGTAGTGGTTCCCACACTCAATGAAGCAAAACGCATTACACCCTGTTTACAAGGGTTGGGACAACAAAGTTATGAAGTACGGGAAATGATTGTCGTAGACAGTCATTCTCAAGATGGAACCCAAGAACTGGTAAAAACGGCAGGATTACAAGATCCCCGTTTTCGCCTGATCACCGATGATCCCTTACCTTCGGGATGGGTTGGCCGTCCCTGGGCTTTACATAATGGCTTTTTACACACTTCCCCTCGTAGCGAATGGGTATTAGGCATCGATGCTGATACCCAACCCCAACGGGGGTTAGTGGCTAGTTTAGTCAAAGCTGCGGAGGAAGAAGGTTATGATCTGGTATCGGTGTCCCCTCAATTTATCCTCAAAGATGTAGGAGAATGGTGGTTACAACCAGCTTTATTGATGACGTTATTGTATCGTTTTGATTCTGCTGGGGTGAGAAATCAAAGTCCAGAGAGGGTGATGGCCAATGGTCAATGTTTCCTCTCTCGTCGTTCTGTTTTAGAAGTATTGGAAGGATATACTTGCGCTGCTGGTTCCTTTTGTGATGATGTGACTTTAGCCCGTGAAGCAGCAAAACGAGGCTTTAAGGTAGGGTTTTTAGACGGGAAAAACCTCATTCGGGTCAGGATGTATGAAGGGGTCAAAGAAACCTGGACAGAATGGGGGCGATCGCTGGATCTTAAAGATGCTGCCTCAACTTCTCAAGTGTGGGGTGATCTCGCTTTACTATTATTGACTCAAGCTTTACCTTTATGGTTGTTAATTGTTTTCCTTAGTTTCTGGTCATTGGGTTATCATTTCCTGAGTTTGGAATTAGCGATCGCTTTAAATCTTGGTTTAGTCATTATCCGCTTTGCGTTACTATTTGCTGTGTTTCCTTCCTATTATAAAGATCAGTCTTTATTCCTTAAATCATTATTGTTTTGGTTATCTCCTTTGGCTGATCCTTTAGCAGTGTTGAGAATCTTTTTATCCTCTGTTCGAACCCCGAAACAATGGCGAGGTAGAAGTTATAGTAATGACTAATCATTATCAACCTAGATTATTTGGAATTAATCAGTCGAATCGAGACTTTAGCAAAAAATCAAGTTGGGGTAAAAATCAATTTAATAGTTCTTTTCCATCAGCGTTAGCTTGTTATATGAGTTGTAAAAATTTACAACCAGTTTATTTAACTCTTAATCGTGACTTAACAGTTAATCATGGCAGGACAGAAGGGAAGTCTGCTAAACTTCATGATAATTGTTTAGACATATTTATGTGGAGTAACTTAGCGTTTACTTGCTTATTTATAGATGCAGCAAAATTAGAATTAAATTCAGATAAAATAACCCGTCATAAACGTTGTGTTGTTTGGTTAGCTAAAATGTTGTATGATTTTGCTAACACCAGTAAAATTAATCATACAGTTACTATAGATGAGATATCTTTGAACACAAAAAATGATAAAGCTTTTGCTTTAAGTGGTTCAAGAACTCATAAATACATGAAATCACCAGAATTAACAAATCCAAGAATTAAGCGAGAAGAGATTAGTCATATAATTTTAGGAGGGGGAGAAAAATTATTAAGTCCAGAAAGAAGATTTGATGCAATTATCCTTAATACACCAAACTTATTTAGTTGAAATAGATTTAAAATAGATAGAGTATGTGATCAAGTTTTTTATAGATGAAAGTAATTGATTTATTTGCAGGATGTGGTGGACTGTCATTGGGGTTTCAAAATGCAGGATATGACATACTTTCTGCTTATGATAACTGGGAACCTGCTGTTAATGTTTATCGCAAAAATTTTAATCATCCAATTTATCAATGGGATCTAAGTGACTATGAATTATATTTAGAAAAGTTTAAAAGTTTAAATCCTGATCTAATTATGGGAGGACCTCCTTGTCAAGATTTTTCAAGCGCAGGAAAACGTAATGAAAACTTAGGAAGAGGAGATTTAACCATTGTTTTTTCTCAAATTATAACCCGAATTTTACCCAAAGTTTTTGTATTAGAAAATGTATCTCGTTTTAACAAAACCAATAAATATACAGAAGCTAAAACCATTTTCCAACAAGCAGGATATGGAATCACAGAAAAAGTTTTAGATGCTAGTTTATGTGGTGTTCCTCAAAAAAGAAAGCGTTTTTTTTGGATTGGAGTTTATCAAAAAAAAGATAATGAACTTATACCATACTTAGAAAAAAACTTATCTCAAAAATCTATGACAGTTAGGGATTATTTAGGGGATAAACTGGGTATAGAGTATTATTATCGCCATCCTAGAAGTTATAAAAGGAGGGGGATTTTTAGTATCGATGAACCCAGTCCAACTATACGAGGTGTTAATCGACCAATTCCTAAAACCTATCAAAAACATCCTGGTGATATTGTGTCATTATCGTCAAACGTTCGTCCTTTAACGACTGAAGAAAGAAGTTATATTCAAACCTTTCCTGATAATTTTATTTGGGAAGGTTCAAAAACAAATTTAGAACAAATGATAGGTAATGCAGTTCCTGTTAAACTAGCTGAATATGTAGCTAATGCTATTCTTGAGTATTTTTCAACATCAAATATGATTCAGATTCAACAACTATGCTTACCCATATTTTTCAACTAAACTATAATACTATTGATTATATATCTCTGATTTGAAGACTTAAACAATAATTAGAGGCAAGAGGCAAAAAAAGACAAAAAAACTCAAATACACTTATTGTCAATTCTTGAAAAAAAATCCTCCGATCATTAAAGTTCGGAGGGATTCAAAAAACGTAAAAATGTAGTTAAATTTAGGCGTTATCACCAAACATTTGATTTTTGATCGCATCAAACTCTGCTAATAATTCTTTACGGTTGGATGCTTTCCAAAGATAACGCCAAACAAACCAAGCACTATAACCTAACCCAACCATTTCTAATAAGGGGGCTAACAGGGGAATGTCATCGATCGCCCCTAAGACAGCTACAATAATTTTGACGCTGATAATGGCCAAAAGTAACAAGCCTAGAGTGGTTAAAGGTTGTTTATACTCACTAAAGAACTGTCCAGCATATTCGGGAACTTTGGCAAGGATATCCACCACCGGGGCTAACCATTCTTGCCAGGGCTGATCTCCCATGCTAGGAGATTTAGTCGTCAGGGTTCCAGGGGCTTCTGAACTTAAATTTGTAGCTGTGGTTTGTTCTTGAACTTTAGATTCCATATTGATTTAATCCTTCTCAAATGCTAAGAATTGAATGTTTGAAACGCAACCAGACAATCAAACTATATAATAGTCTGCTTAATTGTTGCTATTGTGATCAGATACCATTTATAAAGTATCTTCTCTCAGTGTAAAGCCCCAGGAAACACCCTAACGGCCGTTTGAGTCTCTAAGTGACACTCAAGCCAATAATGTTACATTAGTTAATGAAGTGCTACTAATTGAGGTGCTTGTTGGGATTGTGTATTTAAGGATTCAGCAGAAGCACCACAATAGATTTCACAGGAATTATTAGGACTTTCGATTAATTTAACCTTTTCTAGTTGCGCCCCTAACTCTTGGATGGGTTGTTGTAGCAGTTGGGCAATATAAAGGGCAATATTTTCCGCTGTTGGAACAACTTCAGCAAAGTAAGGCACATCTTTATTCAAAAAATTGTGATCAAAGGGTTCAACCACATAATCATCTACGATGGTTTGCAACGCACCTAAATCAACCAACATTCCTGTTCGGGGGTCAATCTCTCCACTAACGGACACCTCAAGGTGGTAATTATGACCGTGACCGTGGGTACGGGCGCATTTGCCATAAATTTTGGTATTTTCTTCTAAACTGAGGTCTGGACGGGCAAGACGGTGGGCTGCACTAAAATGGGTTTGAATAGTTAATGTCGCTTTCATAGCATTTCCTTGATATTCGGCCCAAAGTTGGGGATGTTCAAATAGTTGTATTTTAACGATGGGTAAATGGGGGGCTAACCGTTGCCAGATAACTCTGGCCAGGTTTTCGGTGGTGGGTAGAGTCGTTTTAAAGTCTTCCCAAACATCATTGAGATAAGCGTAGTCCAGTTGGGAGGTAACTTCCCGTTTAATGACCTGTTTAACGGTAGATAGGTTTTCTACCATGCCATATTGGTCAATCTCGCCCCACAAAGAGACAAACAGGACATAGTTATGACCATGACCAGGAAAACGGCTACAAGCCCCAAAGACTTGCTGATTTTTGCTTTCGTCCCATTCCGGCAACCAATAACGATGACTGGCACTAAATTGGGCGCGACGGTTAATAATACATTGCATAGTTAATTATTACCAATTGCCTTATGTAACATTTCGTAACGTTACTTTTTTTCTAGCATAAACGGTTTTGGGGCATTTTTGGGTATGGGTGTGGGGAGTGTGGGGAGTGTGGGGAGTGTGGGAAGGGTGGGGGGTTAATCAAGTAACCAATCATCGGGATTAATAATCATCTTGACTAACCCACTTAGGATTTGATTGTAAGTTCCATAAAGTTCTCTTCCTTGTTCGACGTAAGATAGTTACATTTGACAGCAAATTTTAACCATACTTGTGTTTCTGCTGCCTCTGCTTCACAATCACTGAGTTTAGCCACAAAAGCTGCTCTATATCGACTTTTTCTCCAAGCCTCTGCTAAATTAGCGCAAACAGAACGAGAGGAACGACGAATTTGGTCTGTTAATGAGTATTTTTCTTCAACGGGAAACTTTTTAGAGCATTCAAAAATTTTCATCGCTGCTTCAAATGCCAATTGATAAATGGCTAAATCCTCATGAGTTCTAAAATAG
>JASJDW010000010.1 GCA_030064955.1 Crocosphaera sp. | reverse complement strand
CCCCAAATAGGAGAACATCGATACAATTTTAGGGTAGGAAGATAAGAAAAGGTCATTAATAACCAAGTTATTCCTCCTAAAATAGTAATGACTGGACTGTGAATAACTAATCCAATTATTAACCCAATGGGTGCAACTAAATAAACGAGGGTTAGTCCTAATAAAGTTCCTACTAATAGTAAGGGGGAATAATTTAACTGAGTATAGGCTGTTCTAGCCACCATATTCCAAATAGAGTCTAAACTATCATAAGGTCGTAAACTAATGGTTTTTTCACTTAATCCCAACCAAATTCCTTGCTCTATATTTTGTCTATTTTGCTGTAATTTCGCTTTGACTGCTGCTGCTAAGGAACAATCATCAATTAATGCTTGTTTGACAACTTCTATTCCGCCAATTTCTTCTAAGATTTGACGACGAATTAAGATACAACCTCCTGCTGCTGCTGCCATTTTGTTTTGAGGATTATTTACCCAAGAAAAAGGATATAATTTTTCAAAGAAAAAGACAAAAGCAGGGATTAAAAATTGTTCCCAAAAACTATCACATCTTAGCTTAACCATCAGAGAAGTCATGGCTAAGTTTTCTGTTTCTGCTTGATTAACTAATTCTTGTAAATTAGTATGATGATGTTCAATATCTGCATCGGTTAACAGTAAATAATCGGGTTTGTTTTCTAGCTGTTTAGCTTGTTCAATTCCTTGTTTCATTGCCCATAATTTTCCTGACCAACCTGATGCTAAAGGTTTTCCTGAAATGACTTGTAACTGTTGAGATTTTTGGCAATTGTTAGCAACTTCTTGGGCTACATTTCCTGTATTATCATCACTTTGATCATCTACTAAAATAATAGAAAAATTACCAGGATAATCTTGATTTAATAGAGATTTTAAACTAATAGGTAGAACATCGGCTTCATTGCGGGCAGGAATAACAGCACAAACAGAAGGATATTTTTCTAAGAGTTGAAGATGGCTATTAATTCGTTGATCGCTCAACCAAAACCATCCTCGAAATAGTAATAAATAAATCCAAATGATTAAAGATAAACTAGCAATTATTATTAAAAAATTAACCATGATTCCACTCTCTCACTGTTTTATAGCAGTTCCCGTACTTTTGAGGTACAAACTCTTCTATTTTTAGAAGTAAGAAGTCTCCGAGTCAGGAGTTCAGAAGTTGAATGTTAAGTTTACCTCATGAGTCCATGAAATGCTATAGATAATATAACTTATCTGGTTATAGAAGACTAATTACTTAGAATAATTTAAGCTTTATTCTTCTAAATTCTAACTTCTTCAGTTCGCCAAATCAATTATTAATTATTAATTATTAATTATTAACTGTGCTTGTTCATTAAAACAGCGACGATAAACCCCTTCTGTAACTAAAATTGCGGTTAAGATATTAGTCAGCATAATCATAAATAAAATTAAAATTTGATAAGAAGCAGCATTTAAAGGATCGCTTCCCCCTAATACTTGTCCGGTAAACATTCCAGGTAAACTAACCATTCCCACTACCATCATTTGATTTAAAGTAGGAATTAAACTGATGCGGATGGCTTCTTTGCGATAATGAGCGATCGCTTCAATGGGAGTTGCCCCTAAACATAAATAGGTTTCTACCTCAAGCTGGTTATGAGAAATAGCGTTAATGAGACGTTCTCCTGATAAAGAAGCACTATTCATAGCATTTCCCAGGATCATGCCCGCTAATGGAATTAAATACTGGGGAGAATACCAAGTTTGCGGTTGGATAATTAAACTGAGGGCATAACTCAGGGTTAACCCGCTACTCACCAATAACGATCCCCATATCATAGGAAAAAACCCCTTACCCTTGTGAGGAATGCGGTTACGGGTGACTTGGGTAGCAATGGTTAACATCACACCTAAAATCAGCAAAACAGGAATAGGATGGTTTAATTCAAAGATAGCAGCAATCACATAACCCACTGCTAAAAGTTGAAGAAGCGATCGCCCTGTAGCTAATAGGAGTTGTCCTTCTAAACTTAACTTTTGCCAGTTGGACAAAACGACAGCAATGGCCATTATACCTAAAGACCATCCTAAATCTAACAAATCCAGTTCAATTGCGCCACCCAATGGCTCATTCTCCCAAGTTGTTACAATCACACACCAAAATAAGGCGGTTCATTACCAGCTTTCCATTTAATATTACAGCCAATACTGGGTTTTTGTTGAGTATCAACTTCTCTATCCAGTAACACTTCTTCTATAGCTGCTTTTAAATCTTTTCCAGTCACAGGAACATCATTTCCAGGGCGACTATCATCAAATTGTCCGCGATAAACTAAGGTATTCTCACTATTGAATAAGAAAAAATCGGGAGTACAGGCAGCAGTATAAGCTTTAGCTACCTCTTGAGTTTCATCGTAACAAAAAGGAAAATTAAACCCTAGGGTTTCTGCCATTTCTTTCATCTTGTTAGGAGCATCATCTGGGTGTGTGGTAATATCATTGGCACTAATGGCTATAATACCTAAACCTTTATCTACATATTCTTTTCCTAATGCGGCTATAGCGGTTTGAAGATGTTTTACAAAAGGGCAGTGAACACAAATAAACATCACTAATAACGCTTTTTTCTCAGTAAACGTATTGAGAGAAATTTTCTCACCTGATACCACATCTTCTAAAGAGAAATCTGGTGCTTTTGTACCCAAGGGTAACATGGTAGAGAGGGTTTTAACCATGATAATAACTCCTAGTTGATTATTTACTATTTAAGACAATTATTCATTCTGCTTACAGCTATCTCTAATTATACCTGTTGTCGTTAGAGTTGTTTTAATAATTCATCTACCTTTTTTATGCCTTCTGTATTCTCGTATTCTTGATACAGTTTTTTAGCGTATTCTAGTGCTTTTTTAGCCTCTCCATTTCTATCTCTTTCTTTAAAAGCAAACCCTAAATAATAGTAAGGTTCAGGGTTTTGGGGAATAATTTCGATTAAATCTTTGTAAGTAATAATTGCACCTAAATAATCTTTTTGAGCTAATTGAATTCTGCCAACCCCCGCATAAGCTTCGGCGGATTTGCGATTTAGGTAAGAGATGCGTCGATAAATCTTTAAAGCTTCATCCAGATTATCTTGAACCTCAAAAATGCGTGCAATTTTTAACTGAATCTTAGTATTTCTAGGATCAATTCTTTTGGCAGCTTCTAACTGTTCTTTTCCTAATTCTAGTTGATTTTGTTGTAAATAAGCTGTCGCGAATAATAAGCGTAAATCTACATCACGAGGAAAGCGTTGAACAGCATTTCCCAAATATTGAACGGCTTGATCCAGTCGTTTTTGTTGTAATAAAGACGATCCCATAATGGAAAACGCTTCAGGATTATTCGGATCAAGGGCAATCACTCGTTTATAGGCTTCTGCTGCCCCTTCATAATCTTCTTGACGAAGTAATACCACCCCTAAACCAATATAACTTTTAATAAATTGGGGATTCAATTGAATCGCATAATAGTAAGCAGAAGCTGCATTATTATTATCCCCAACATTAGCTAAACTATCCCCTAAAGCGTAATAAAAATTAGGGTTACTCGAATCAATAGAAAGAGCTTTTTGATAAAATTTTACGGCAGCTTGATAGTTGCCCTGTTGACTGTGTAAATAAGCGATTCCTGAAAAGATTTTTGCGTTATCATTGTCTAAACTTGCTGCTTGTTTATAAGCAGCGATCGCCTGTTGATAATTTCCTTTATCTACATAATCTCTACCTTGGCGTAATAATTCATCTAATTGTTCCTTATTAGAATTTTGTGACACAAGTATAGGGAAATCAGGAGAAGCAAAAACAGGATTAATGCTACTGCCTAATATAAAAGTTGTGATTAAAGAAAGAGTAAATTTAGAAACCATAGCTTTTGTGAAAGAGTAATAAAAAAAGGCTTGAACGATCAAACCTTGGAATATTATAAGCAAAAAGTACCCGTGGTTAACGACGGGGTTTAACTAAATGCCTCGGTTAATGGCGATTTCTGCTTGCTTAAATTCTTGTTTTAAGCGTTTCTTCAACTTTTCGGGAATAGGACGACTACCATAAGAAGTATAGTAACCAGCAAGGGCATTTAACGCTGTTTGCATGGTGGTAAAAGAACGAAGTCCCCCCGATTTATCGTTGCGTCGATACCGAGAAATATAATCATTAATTTGTTCTTTGGCTAAAGACTGAATTTCTTGTTTGTTATCAGCGTCATTAGGTAGATCAATAGCAGTGGTTAAGGTTTCGATCACTTTTAGGGTATCCTGGCTATAATTGCCAGAGAGTCCAGTGGAATTATTACCACACCCTGTTAAAGCGACGACAGCCACTAAAACTAAGGCTAGAACACGAGATAATGCAGATTTGAAAAACATAAGTTGTTAATACAATTACATAATTCTAGATTTTCCCTATCCTATCCTAGAAGGGGTAACTCAGTGAAGCCTTAATAAAAGTACGTCGGTTTTAGAATGAAATCTTCTAGAAGGGAGAGTGTGGGGAGTGTGGGGAGTGTGGGGAGTGTGGGAAGTGTGGGGAGTGTGGGAAGTCAGAATACTCTCCCTCTGATCCCTCTGCTTACTCTGCTCCCCTATCTCCCGTATCTTCCTATTTAGTGATCCCTAATAACTGTCTCGTCAGATGTCCATCTTAGGTTTTCAGGAAATTCAGGAATCGAATTGAGGAGATTTTTAGTATATTCTTCTTTAGGATTATTAATAATTTCATCTGCATCGCCTATTTCAACAATTTCTCCTTGATTCATTACCATAATGCGATCGCTCATAAATCTCACTACACTTAAATCATGGGAAATAAAAATACAGGTTAATTTTAACTTTTTCTGTAAGTCTTTTAATAGGTTTAAAACTTGTGCTTGTACAGATACATCTAAAGCAGAAACTGACTCATCACAAATCAAAAAACGGGGATTTAAAGCTAAGGCGCGAGCAATACAAACTCTTTGTCTTTGTCCTCCAGAAAATTCGTGAGGATAGCGATCATAACTAATCTGTGGCTCTAATCCAACTAAGGTTAATAAGGCTTCTACAATTTCTCGCCTTTTACTATTATTAGGTTGGGTATTATGAATAATCATCGGTTCAGCGATCGCTTGTCCCACTGTTAATCTTGGGTTGAGGGAATTGTAGGGATTTTGGAAAACAATTTGCATATTTTTTCTAAGGTTTCGTAACCATTTGTTACTCATAGATTTCTTAGAAATTTCGTATGTGTCGAAGGAAACGATACCGTTTGCTGCGGGAATTAGTCTAAGGATTGTTCTTGCTAAGGTTGATTTTCCACATCCAGATTCTCCAACTAATCCTAATGTTTCCCCTGCATAAACCTCGAAGCTAATATTATTAACTGCTTTAAATTTATTAGCAGTTAATCCTAAAAAACCTGATTTACCAAACTCAACCCCTAACTTTTCCACCGATAATAAAACTCTTTTACCTTCTGCTTCTTGGGTTCTAGCTTTAATTTCGTCAGAGGGAATAATTTGATAAATTAAATCACTTTTTCTTGATAATTCATGGTCTTTTTTCTCTTCCAAAAAATCAGCAACCGTGGGTAATTTATCGACTTTAATATGGAGGGGAGGACGACAAGCTAATAATCCTTTGGTATAACCATCTTGAGGATGACGTAAAATTTGTTTTTTTTCTCCTTGTTCGATTACTTTACCGTTACGCATCACTAATATATTATCAGCTACTTCGTTAATAACTCCCAAGTCATGGGAAATAAAAATCATCGCAATATTATTATCTTTACAAAGACCTCTTAATAACTCTAAAATTCCTTTTTGAACCGTTACATCTAAGGCAGTTGTGGGTTCATCAGCAATTAAAATAGTGGGTTGACAAGAGATGGCCATGGCAATCATCACCCGTTGTAATTGTCCTCCAGACAGTTCATGGGGATAACGTTTTAAATAGGTATTTGCTTGTTTATTGGGGCAAGTTTGCTTTAAAACCCTTACATTTTTCAATAATTTAATTGCTTCTTGATTCGCTTCTTCTTGAGTGACATTCTGATGTAGTTTAATGGCTTCAGTTAATTGATATCCTATGGTATAAACAGGGTTAAAAGCACTCATAGGTTCTTGAAAAATCATGGCAATTTCTTGACCACGATATTTTGTCCATTCTGAAGATTGTAACTGAGTTAATTCAATATTATTTTGTGAGGATTGATAATATTTAATGCTACTTTCTTGAGCAATTTTACCAGGATTTTGAATTAACCCCATAATTGCTAAAGAAGTCACAGACTTTCCTGATCCTGACTCTCCGACAATTCCCAAAATTTCCCCTTTTTTAAGTTGAAAATCAACATTATCTACTGCTACCTTATTGGGTTTTCCTTGTAACGGGAATTCAATACGGAGATTAGATACATCAAGAACAATATCGCTCATAACCCTATAGTCTTAGAATTTTAAACAGATTTTAACTGATTTTTTTGACTTTGACAAAGATTTTAGCAGAGTCTTATTAAGGATGACCTATTAAATTAAGCTTAATCACAGAAAGATTGAGCAAAATGATAGAATAGAAGTAGTTGAGTGATCTGGAGATTCGGTAAATGACAGAAAGAGAGTTTCAAACCATTATTGATAAGTTTGATAGTCTAGACAAAAGTTATCAGATATTAAGCGAAAAATTAGAATTGTATAAAAAAGTTTCTGATGACCAAATTAATGCAATTAGATTTGAAATTAAAGCTTACCAAGACGCTAATAAACAACAATTAAACGTTTCACTCGGTGTATTAGTAACGGCGGCTGTGGCGATTTTAGTTAGCGTTATTCTCAGTATGACCAATTAAATAATTTCTAGTAAAATAGAAATAAATGAGTTAGGAAGAAAGTAAGCGCATGACAGAGAGAGAGTTTCAAACCATTATTGATAAATTAGAAATTCTTGAAAGAAATGATCAGTTTCTAGCAGAAAAGTTAGATTTATACAAGCAGGTATCTGATGAAAAAATAGCGCAGATGCAGCAATCAATGTTGCAAATGCAGCAATCTTCTAATGAAAAAATAGCGCAGATGCAACAATCTATTGAACAAACTCAAAAAACATCCGATGCCCAAATTAATGCGATTAGGAATGAAATTAAAGCCTATCAAGATGCCAATAAACAACAATTAAACGTCTCATTAGGCGTATTAGTAACTGCTGCTGTGGCTATTTTGGTTAGTGTTATTCTTAGTATGACCAATTAAACCATTTTGTTGATAACTGATTAAAACAATCTTACCTATTCCATAAGCAACTTAAAGTCACATTATTCAAGAAGCGTGTCACAATATAAAAAAAAATAAAAATATTATACGGAGAGGGATATGGTTGCAACTCCCATCAAAACAGAAAACCGTTTAACCATACAGACTGCCGATATTGCTGAAGATACCACCACCATACGATCGCTAGACTGGGATCGCGATCGCTTTGATATTGAGTTTGGCTTGCAAAATGGAACTACCTACAACTCCTATATCATTCGGGGTGATAAAGTTGCTTTAGTCGATACTTCCCATGCTAAGTTTCGTCAGCTATACATAGATACGCTAACCGGACTCATCGACCCCAAAACCATCGATTATTTGGTTATTAGTCACACTGAACCCGATCATAGTGGTTTAGTTAAAGATATCTTAGAATTAGCTCCCCAAGCAACAGTAGTGGGATCTAAAGTTGCGATTAATTTCTTAGAAGACTTTATCCATCAACCTTTTGAACGCATTTTAGTCAAAAGTGGGGAATCTTTGGACTTAGGGAAAGGTCATGTTTTAGAATTTGTTAGCGCGCCTAATTTACATTGGCCAGATACTATCCTAACCTACGACAAAGGGACAGAAACCCTGTTTACCTGTGATGTTTTTGGGATGCACTATTGTTCGGATCTTCTCTACGATGAACATTTAGATGAGATTGCCCCAGACTATCACTTCTATTATGAATGTTTGATGGGTCCTAATGCGCGATCAGTTCTTTCTGCTATGAAACGGATGGACAAGTTAGGCAATATCTCTACAGTTGCCAATGGTCATGGCCCTTTGTTGCGCTATAATCTCCATGAGTTAGTAGAACGTTATCGCACTTGGAGCGAAGAACAAAGCAAAGCCGATAAAACCGTTGCTGTGTTTTATGTGTCTGACTACGGATATAGCGATCGCCTTTCCCAAGCCATTGCTAAAGGGATTAATAAAACTGGTGTAGCAGTAGAAATGGTAGATCTAAAATCTGCTGACACCCAAGATGTCCACGAGATCGTCAGTCGATCTGCCGGTTTAGTCATTGGGATGCCTCCCCTAGAAGGTACTCATAGCAACGAAACCACCAGTAACATCGGAACCATTATTGCTGCTGCTAAGGGTAAGCAATATGTAGGTATGTTTGAATCTTATGGCGGAAACGACGAACCTATTGACCCCTTATTAACCAAGTTTCGAGAAGCAGGGTTAAGTAAAGGTTTCAACTCCATTCGGGTTAAAGATACCCCCAGTGAAGCCATTTATCAACTCTGTGAAGAAGCCGGAACGGACTTAGGCCAAGCGTTAACCCAAGATCGCAAGGTGAAGCAACGGAAGTCCTTGGATAGCGACTTAGATAAAGCCATTGGTCGCATTAGTAGCGGTTTATATATTCTAACCGCCGAGAAAGGAGAACTCAACGGGGCGATGTTAGCCTCTTGGGTGACACAAGCGAGTTTTGAACCCCCAGGGTTTACCGTTGCAGTGGCAAAAGATCGAGCGATCGAGTCGTTAATGCAGGTGGGTGATAGCTTCGTTTTAAACATCCTTGAAGAAGGAAAATATCAACCCTTAATGAAGCATTTTCTCAAACGATTTCCTCCTGGGGCTGATCGCTTTGAAGGAATTGAAGTACAAACCGCTAAAAATGGATCACCGATTTTAGTGGATGCTTTAGCCTATTTAGAATGCGAAGTTGTCAGTCGTATGGAATGTAGCGATCATTGGATTGTTTACAGCAAAGTCACCAATGGACGAGTTTCAAACCCCGATGGTTTAACTGCTATTCATCACCGAAAAGTGGGTAATTATTATTAACCTGATTCTTACCGTTGATTCGTTTCTTTAGAAATATCTCTTAGAAATAGTTAAGGGAAGATATATGACAAATACCTTCCCTTTTTTTGCGATGGTTAATTCTATTTGTTAATGCCTAGAATGTTCTACTATAGCAACTAATTAATTAAAACTCTCTAGGCTCATAATAAACTTTCCCTCCTTCATCGGAAACAACATAACACTCTTTGTAACCCCGAATAAAGGCTTCTAAAATGGAACGATCTGACTTACGATAATAGTCTCCTAAAATCGGTTTAATAGCTTCCGTTGCCGTTTTTAAGTGATAGTGAGGCATGGTCAAAAAGATATGATGAGCTACATGAGTGCCAATATTATGATGGATATCATTAATAAATCCATAATCATGATCTACCGTAGATAAAGCTCCTTTTAAGAAGTACCAATCTTTGCCACGATACCAAGGAACATCAGGATCGGTATGGTGTAAAAAAGTAACTAAATCTAACCAAATCACAAAGACAACGTAGGGACCTAAATAATATTTAAGTAACCATAAAAAGCCGAATTGATAGGTTAAAAATCCTAAAAAAGAAACCATTAAAATCAAACAAATGGTACTGGTTAAAACATCCCATTTCTCAGAAGGACGAAATAGATCGCTCTTGGGATCAAAATGACTTCCTTTTCTTCCTGGAGAACGCTTAAATAAATAAAGAGGATAAAGAAATAAAACCAGTTTAAAACGGGCAAATTTTTCTAACCATTCCATCTGATTATATTTCGATTCTGTAATAGGATACCAGCTTTCATCCGTATCAATATTACCAGTATTTTTATGATGGGTACGATGACTAATGCGCCAACCATGAAACGGCACTAAAATGGGAGTATGGGACAGATGACCAATGAGATTATTTAACCATTTGTAGCGAGAAAAGGAACCATGGCCACAATCATGGCCTACCACAAATAACGCCCAAAACATGGTTCCTTGCATTACCCAAAAAATCGGCCAAAAAAACCAAGAATCTAAAGAATAAGCAATGGCGTAAAGAACACAAACGACAAAAACATCCCAGAAAAAATAAGCTAGGGATCTAATAGCAGAGGACTCAAAACAATGGGGAGGAATCGCTTCTCTAATATCTTGTAACGAAAAGGGAAGGTCAACCACTTTGGGTTCTGGCCTAGTGACAGTCATTGGTTGCTGCATTAAGTATGGAATCTCCTTTTTGTAACTAATGTGAGGAAAAAACTTAATTTTTCTTAACCTTGCTTATTATACTAAGTAGCTGGACAAAAATAAACGTTACAGTTGAGATGAGGCAGAAGGCAAAAGGCAGGAGTAAGGTTACAGCTTTGTTGACAAATGTTTACACAGTTCACTTTATCCATGTCCGACTACCAATACCATTTTCATCAACTTAGACTACAGATGTGGATCTTGTAGGGGTCAACGGTTGTTGACCCCTACGAAAATGTCTAGCTAGAGTTTAAGAAACTGGTATTACTAACATCTTGCATCAGTACAAAAAGACTTAAGTTGAAAACAAAGAAATCAATTCTTCAGGAGAAGTTGAAATGTTACATCGAACTCACGTTAAACATGGTGCAAGATGTGAGTATTACACTTCTTTTATTGATAAACTAATGCGTTTTAACTTCTCATCAATTTCTAATACTTTTACTTTGATAACTTCTCCTACTTTGACAACTTCTTTTGGATCGCTGACAAAATAATTAGCTAGTTGAGAAATATGAATTAACCCATCTTGATGAACTCCAATATCAACAAATGCACCAAAGTTTACTACATTAGTAATGACTCCTTCTAGGATCATTCCTTCGGTTAAATCACTAATTTCTGTAACCCCTTCTTTGAAAGTTGCATACTTAAATTCTTCTCTGGGATCTCGTCCTGGTTTTTCTAATTCTGTGATAACATCTTGTAACGTTGGTAAACCAATATTATCAGTAATAAATGTGTTTAAATCTAATCGTTTTAAACGAGAACTGATTTTATCAATGTCAGATAAAGAAACCCCCAATTGTTTTATGATAGTTTCAACTACTGAATAACTTTCAGGATGAACTGCGGTATTATCTAAAGGGTTATTTCCTCCTCTAATTCTTAAGAAACCGGCTGCTTGTTCAAAAGCTTTTGGTCCTAATTTAGACACTTTAAGTAATTCTTTTCTATTTTTAAATTTACCATTTTTATCTCGATAACTAACAATATTATTGGCAATAGTTGGAGTAATTCCGGAAACGAAGGTTAAAAGTTGTTTGGATGCAGTATTCAAATCAACACCTACATAATTAACACAAGTTTCTACTGTTTCTTCTAGATTCTTTTTTAATAACTTTTGATCAACATCATGTTGATATTGTCCTACTCCAATCGATTTAGGATCAATTTTTACTAATTCTGCAAGAGGATCTTGTAATCTTCTACCAATACTAATTGCACCTCTAACCGTAATATCTAAGTCTGGAAATTCTTCTCTTGCAACATCACTGGCGGAATAAATGGATGCACCTGATTCATTTACAATTACTTTTATGGGTTTATTTTCTAATGGTTTAATCACCTCTCCAACAAATTGCTCAGTTTCCCGAGAAGCAGTACCATTTCCAATCGCAATTAATTCTATTTTATACTTTTTAAGTAAATTTGTCAAAGTATTTTTTGCCTCTTTTTGTTTATTTTCTCCACTATGGGGAAAGATAGCTTGATACTCTGAAAATTGACCAGTTTCTGATAAAATAACCACCTTGCAACCCGTTCTAAATCCTGGATCAATAGCTAAAGTGGGTTGCATTCCTGCGGGGGGAGATAAGAGTAATTCTTTTAAATTAATTTCAAAGGTTTTAATGGATTCAATATCAGCCCAATTTTTTCGATCTGCTCGAACTTCTCTGAGTAATGAAGGTTTAATTAACCTATTGAATGCGTCTTTTATCATAGATTGATAAAAGACTTTAATTGGTTTGTGTTTCGTTTTAATTTCTTGAGATTCTAAATAAGAAAGTACGAAATTTTCATCAAAATCAATATCAAGAGAAATAATTTTTTCTGCTTCACCTCTAAACAAAGCTAAGACGTTATGAGGAGCAATTTTAGTGACACTTGCTTGGAAATTACGGTACATTTCATATTTTGTCGTTCCTTCGGGATAATCTTTCTTTATTTTAGAAATGAAAATACTTTCTTTCATCAAATAGTCTCGTAAATAAGCTCTTAAATTAGCTTTTTCTGCAACTTCTTCAGCTAAGATATCCGATGCACCTTGCAATGCTTCTTCGATGGTATTAACCCCTTTTTCTTCTGAGATATAATCTTGTGCTATTGTTTCTAAAGATTGGGGTTTAGCTGTAGGATGATTGAGGGATTTTATCACTTCTGCTAAAGTATCTAAACCTTTTTCTCTAGCGATCGTTGCTTTTGTCCGCCGTTTCGGTTTATAGGGTAAATATAAGTCTTCTAATTCTGTTTTTGATAAGCAAGATTCTATTTTTTTTTCTAATTCATCGGTTAATTTATCTTGACTTTTAATCGCTTCTAAAATAGTTTCTTTTCGCTTTTCTAACTCAGTTAAATAGTTATAACGTTCCCAAATATCTCTTAATTGAGTTTCGTCTAGGGATCCTGTTTTTTCCTTACGATAACGAGCAATAAAAGGAACAGTTGCACCTTCAATTAATAATTCAAGAGACTGTTTAACTTGTTGCTGTTGTAAAGATAATTCAGTGGCAATGATTTTGTTGTAATCAATCATAATTAATTATTTGACTTTCATTTATAACCAACTAAATAGTTCATTAGCGGTCAAATCTAATTCTATTCTATCTAAAATTGGTAAATTTTCTTGTTGTATTTTATCATTAGATAAATTAGCTTTATAAATTTTAGGAGTTTGTTGCGGTTGAAAAACAAAAATTGATCTTTCATCAGGATCAATTAACCAACCTAACTGACAACCATATTCTAAACAGTGTAAAATATTATCAATGACTTTAGTAAATTTTTGATTGGGGGAAAGAATTTCTATTGTCCAGTCGGGAAAAGAATTAAATTGATTAGCAATTTCTCCTGCTTCTGTTACAGGTATTCTCTCCCAATAAAATATACTAACATCGGGAACAATAGAACGATTACCAAAGTTACAACGTAACTCAGGTAAAGCATAAGCAATGTTAGCATTTTCAGCTACTTGATTAATGGTTTCGCACAGTTTATATTGAAGCTTACTATGTTGTCCTTGAGGCATAGATTTTTGTATTACTTCTCCATTAATATATTCCCATGCAGGAGATTCATCAATATTGGGTTTTTTGAGAAAGTCCTCAAGAGTTAAGGGTAAAATAGATATACTCGTCATAGATAATTATTCAATCTGATCTCATACATCTTTTAATTTTATCCTATTAACCATCAGGAGTTACCAATGGAAGCATTATCAAAACAAACTTGTGTCCCTTGTAGCGGGAACTCACCAAAAGTTACAGAAGAAGAAATGAATCAATTTTTAACAGAAATTCCTCAATGGAAAGTTAAAGATGTTTCTGGAGAATTACGTTTAGAACGAGTGTATAAATTGCCTGATTTTCAAAGTGCATTAGCTTTTACCCAACAAGTAGGAGAGTATGCTGACAAAGTAGGACATCATCCATCTTTACTAACAGAATGGGGAAAAGTAACCGTAACTTGGTGGACTCATGCGATTAATGGACTCCATCGCAATGATTTTATTATGGCTGCTAAAACTGATGAAATTGCTGATAAGTTTGCTAAACATTAATCAGTCATAATCAATTATTTTACTTTCATTTGTAACCAACTAAATAGTTTATTAGCGGTTAAATCTAATTCTATTTTATCTAAAGTTGGTAAACTTTCTTGTTCTATTTCACTATTAGATAAATCAGCTTTATAAATTTTAGGGGTTTGTTGGGGTTGAAAAACAAAAATGGATCTTTCATCAGGATCAATTAACCACCCTAACTGACTACCATGTTCTAAACAGTATAGAATATTATCAATAACTTTAGTGGATTTTTGATTAGGGGAAAGAATTTCTATTGTCCAGTCAGGTGCGAAAAAAATGGCACTATTTTCTGGTTCTCCTGCATCGTTTAAGGGTATTTTCTCCCAATACACAACTGCAATATCAGGAACAACCGAACGAACCCCAAACGTACATCTTAATTCAGGAAAAGCAAGCACAATTTGATTCTCTTCAGCGACTAATTCTATAGCACTAGCTAATTTTAATTGTAGTCGACTATGATGGGTTTGAGGCATAGGTTTCTGTATTACTTCTCCATTAATATATTCCCAAGCAGGAGATTCATCAATATTTGGTTTCTCAAGAAACTCCTTAAGGGTTAAGGGTAAAATAGGTGTGGTAGTCATAAATATTTAAAGGTCAACTGACTTATCTAAGAAATATATTGAATTAAAGAGTGTTTATCTAAATAAATTATCAACAATCTCTGGACTCCATTTAAAAACAAATTTCATATATTTGTCTAACAAATAAAAAGTATGATTATTATCAAATTCAAATAGTAAAGGAAAATCATCTTGCTGTTTAAGTGCATTCATTAATTCTCTTAACCCATTTTCCCAACTTTCTAAACTTGTTCCTGTCAATCCTAAACTTAACATTCCTTGATATAAATCTTCAATGTTTAAACCTTTATCTGGAATCCCATTTATGCTGAGAAACTTAAAAAGCCACCGAAATTCTCTACAAGCAAAATTAATTTGAACTTCCGAACAAACTTTGTTGATAAAATTGTGATAATATTCCTTATTATTACTATCATAACGAACAATCTCATGACAAGCTTGATTGAACAATGATTGTTTTTCAATTCTTTTCGTTTGATTTTGGGTTTTATTTATTTCTTCCATAATACAAATTCGTAAACAAATATTTTGAGCGATTGAAGCACTTCCTAATGATTCTGTAATAATTGCTGTCTTGATTTCTGGTGAAAACCTAATGTTAAGTGCAAATTCTCCCAGTTCAATAATATCTCCAATTTGTGTGGGATTAAACCACTCTACAGGAATTTCAAAAATTCTTTGTCCTAAGTCCATATTATAGGGCAAAATTTCTGAAGCTCTTCTCTTCACACCAATGATTATCCAAGGACATTGTTCATCGGAAAAGGCTTTTAAATCTTGGGCAAGAAGTTTTTTAAAGTTTTCATTGGTGTAATGGAAGTCTTCAAGAACAATAATTTTTGGGGTTTTTCGTAGGAATTTGATAACAGTGTTGGCATCTAAAACTGGATGGGAAAGTCTAGATGTTTTTTGAGTTGTAGATTGACTTTCTCCTTGTGTTGCTTTAAAAGATGCTTGTAAGGTTGGTAAAATTGCTTTTAATTCTGATGCTAAACTACTACTTTTTAATTCTTGTTTTGTTTGCTCAGAAGAATAGAACTCATTTAATTCAAATAAAATACTTGTATATAGTTTTTCAAGTGTAAAAGATGAATTGCAAGCAATTTTAATAATGTCCTTTTCAGCAAGACGAGTTCTCTGGTTTGAAACATAACCCTTCCATAAAGTAGTTTTACCTGACTTAGAAGGTCCGAAAATTAAAAGATGTTTGGCTCTGCTTAATTCCCATGATTTCATGGATCTCTCCAGCTCCTCTCGTTTTACCCTAGTTGTTTTCGGAACACCAACAGGGATAAAAACTTCTTCTAAAGGGTAATCTGAATGTTTCATAGAGGTCATTTCTTACAGTAGATGTTTTAATAGATTAAAGATAAGTTACCATAGAAGGGAAGTAGTCCATTCAAATACAGCTTAATAGTTATGTCTACATGTTAAGATTCACTCGTATTTGTAGTGTCTTGATTATGATCATATCCAAAAAGCAGTTCAATTACAATCATAGTATGTTCTCTCACTGTTGATGATCTCTAAAAAATAATATGAATAAGTCAGATGAATTATTAGAATTGCTGAAAAAAGATGTCATCGCTTGGAATCGATGGAAACAAGAAAACTCTCAAGTTGAAATTAATTTTGAATCTGTAGACTTATCTAATGCTCATCTATCTCAGGCTGATTTAAAAGGAATAAATTTTAAGCGTAGTAATTTTAGTGGTGCTGATCTTCGTCAAGCTGATTTAAGTGATAGTATTTTAAAAGGTGCTAATTTTGAGAAAAGTGATTTGCGTGGTGCTAGACTTAAACAAGCTAATTTAGCTAATGCTAATTTAAAAGCAGTAAAGCTGAATAACGCTAATTTAATTAGTGCAAACTTAAGCAGAGCAATCATTAGCGACGCGAGATTGATGAATGCAGATTTGAGATTCACAACTTTTAGCCATGCAATTTTAACCAAAACTGATTTAAGTGGTAGTGATTTAGAAGGAGCTAATTTACAAAAAGCAAGTCTAGACAATGTTAATTTAGAACGATGTATTCTGGATAAAGCAAATTTAGAAAATGCTATATTAAAGCAATCAAGTCTCAAATTAAGTAGCTTAATCGAAACTAATTTAAGGGAAGTCAATCTTAATAAAGCTAATTTACAAGAAGCAATTTTAAAAGATGCAGATTTAAGTCAAGCATCTTTAATTAATGCTGATTTACAAATGGCAGATTTGAGAAAAGCTAATCTGAGTACAGCAAACTTTGCTAATGCGAATTTGAGTCTTGCTGAATTAACAGGTGCTTGTCTTGAAGATTGGAATATTAATAAAGCAACTAATTTAGATGGTATTGTTTGTGATTATATTTATTTAAAATCAGGATATCAAGAACGCTATCCTTATGATTCTAATAAAGTGTTTGCTCAAGGAGAATTTTCAAGTTTATATCAACAAGCATCAGAAACTTTAGACTTAATTTTTAACGGTGGTATTGAATGGGAAACTTTTGCTAAATCTTTCTCAGATTTACAAGTAGAAGCTGGAGACTATTCATTATCTGTTCAGTCTATTGAAAAAAAGCCTAATGGTTCTTTGATTATTCGAGTTAATGTTCCTTTTCAAGTAGATAAAGCTAAAATTGAAGAGTCTTTTTGGAACAAATATAATTTAATATTAGATAGTAAAAATGAGCAAATAAATTTTTTAAATAAGGAAATTGATTTGAAACGAAATGAAATAATTACCAAACAAAAGGAAAATGATAGACTTTTAAAACTTGTTGAAACAATAGCAAGCAATAATAAATCTGAAGCAATGAATTATCCACAAACTAATTTGCACCAACCTACCATTAATATTCACTCTTCAAGTGGTTATGGTGATGTGAATACTATAATAGGAGACAGTATACAAAAGGATAAAATAGTGAATAATCCTCAACGAAATTTGGCAGAAGCAGCAGAAGAAATTCAACAACTTCTTAAACAATTGGAATCGACTTATTCCCCTAATTATTCACCTAATTCAATTTCTGGGAAATTTCTAGTTGCTAATGATGCTATTAAAGAAATAAAGAGTAATGACTCTTTGAAAAAACGAGTGATTGAAGCTATGAAACACGGTTCATTAGGAGGATTAATTAATCATCCAGCAGCAGCCATTCTTATAGGTGCATTAGAGGATTGGAAAAAAAGTAATGAAATAAAAGAAGATAAAAATTATTCTTAGTATTATTGTCGTATTTTATCTTAATTAACTGGGGGAATGAAGACTACTTTCGCATCTTCCATTCCCTTAAAATTAAACGAAATTAAGCACTGATAACACTACCTAAAGCGCGTCCCATATTAGCAGGGTTCATGGCATCAACGGCTGCTGTGGGTTCATAACCGCAATGTACCATACAGTCAGCACATTGAGGATTACCACTGGCACGACCATAGTTTTCCCATTGCGTTTCTTCCATCAACTCATTAAAGGTTTGATAATGACCTTCATTGAGAAGATAGCAGGGTTTTTGCCACCCTAAAACACTGTAACTGGGACTTCCCCAAGGGGTACATTCATAATCTTTTTCCCCTAACAGAAAATCTAAAAAGAGAGGATTATGATTAAAGTTCCATTTCTTTTTACCTAACTTCCAAGGCATTAAAATTTCTCGGAATAACTTCTTGGTTTGTTCCCGTTTTAAGAAATGATCTTGATCCGGGGCCCATTCATAACTGTACCCAGGAGAAATCATCATCCCATCGGTTCCCAACGTCTCAAGAAAATCAAAAAATTCCTGCATCTCCTTGGGATCGGTTCCTTCAAAAACAGTAGTATTTGTAGTGACGCGAAACCCTTTGGCTTTAGCTGCTTTTATCCCTGCGATCGCTTTATCAAAAACCCCTTTGCGATCGACACATTTATCATGATGTTCTCTCAAACCATCTAAATGCACACTAAAGCAAAAATAAGGAGACGGTTCAAACTTGTGTAAACTCTTTTCTAGGAGGATAGCATTGGTACAAAGATAAACAAATTTTTTCCTTTCTACTAACCCTTTAACAATCTCATCAATTTGAGGATGGAGTAAAGGTTCACCACCCGGAATAGATACCACTGGCGCACCACATTCTTCTACTGCCTTAAAGCATTCTTCTGGGGTCAGGTTACGGGCTAGAATATCCGTAGGATGTTGAATTTTTCCGCATCCAGAACAGGCTAAGTTACAACGGAATAAGGGTTCTAACATCAATACCAAAGGAAAACGTTGACGACCCTTTAAACGTTGGCTAACGATATAAGTCCCTACGGTGAGGGCTTGTTTCAATTGAACGGCCATAGACTTCTCTTCACACCATATAATTTCCCGTTATTATAATCGTTCTATCTGGTTATCTGTAAAAATTAATAAAATTACTGTATTTTCATATCTTGCACCTGTGTCATAGAGTATTAGTGAGGGTGGGGTGTAGGGTGTAGGGTGTAGGGGGAATTCGTAATTTATCGATGACAAACTCAAAAATTCAATATATATATTGCTATTTTATCCCCCTGACTCCTGAACTCCTGAACTCCTGAACTCCTAAACTCCTAAACCCCTCAACTCCTAAACTCCTAAACTCCTAAACTCCTAAACTCCTAAACTCCTAAACTCCTTAAACCAAACTAAGGTTAATGATACAAAAAAAGGGGGATTTCCCCCCGATTAAAAGTAATTCAAATGAAAGAATTATAGATAAACTTAAGTGGTTTAAGAACCTATTTCCACTTATTAGCAACTACTTCAGCTAAGTCAACAACCCGTTGAGAATAACCCCACTCGTTGTCGTACCAAGCAACCACTTTAACCATATCGCCACCCATAACCATAGTTAAGCTGGCATCAACAATAGAAGATACATCAGTTCCGCGATAGTCACAAGAAACTAAAGGTAAATCATTGTAACCGAGAACCCCTTTCATGGAGCCTTCAGAAGCACTCTTCATAACTTCATTAACTTGTTCAGCAATGGTGCTATTTTCCACTTGCGCCACTAAGTCAACCACAGAAACGTTAGGAGTGGGAACCCGCATTGCAATACCATTTAACTTACCTTTCATCTCAGGAATAACCAAAGCAACCGCTTTAGCTGCTCCAGTGGAGGTAGGTACGATGTTAACTGCGGCAGCCCGCGCTCGACGAAGATCACGGTGAGAAGCATCTAAAATCCGTTGATCACCAGTGTAACTGTGGGTAGTGGTCATGGTGCCTTTGATGATACCAAAGTTATCATTTAGGACTTTAACCACAGGAGCTAAACAGTTAGTGGTACAACTGGCGTTACTAACGACATTGTGTTTGTCGTGTTCGTAGTCTTCATGGTTAACTCCGACTACGTAAGTTCCTACATTACCGCCTTTTCCTGGAGCAGTAATTAAGACCTTTTTGGCACCAGCAACGAGGTGTTTAGACGCACCCTCTTCAGTTACAAAAACCCCAGTGGATTCAATGATTAAATCGACACCCCATTCTGTCCAAGGTAGGTTTAAGGGATTACGATCAGAAACACACTTAATGGTTTTGCCATTTACGGTTAAAGAGTTCTCATCTGCCTCAATATCAGCATCTAAAATACCGAGCATGGAATCGTATCTTAGCAGGTGAGCATTAGTTCTAGGATCAGAAGTATCATTAATACCGACTACTTCTAACTGAGTATTTTCCCGGCCTAACCAGCACCGTAAAAAGTTACGTCCAATACGTCCGAACCCGTTGATTGCTACTCTAATCACTGCGTCTTACCCTCTGTGTTTTACTTCAATAGATTAAAACATTATTAATGACCCCAATCATACCCCAAAGCCTGATCTTTTTCGATACCCTTGCTCAAATTTTTTCTCAACTTAGGGATTTTTCCTCTTTCTCCCCCATCTACCTACACCCTACACCCCACACCCTACACCCTACACCCCACCCCCCACACCCTATCCTCACTGATCCTTTACGATACAACTGCAAGATATGAGATTAGGGAACTCTTTACAATAAACTGGGTTCACAATAGTGTGATGTGGTACATACTGAATGTTAAGTGTCTTAATGACCAATTAGTCAGTTTTTGATATCATAACCCGTAAAATCATAATCAATTGATTTCACTTTTAGTTGTGTGGTGTGTGAGGAGAGGTAATGGTGAAAACCGTAGATTTTAGTGGACGACCGTTTCATTTTATTGGTATTGGTGGCATCGGAATGTCCGCCTTAGCCTATGTCTTAGCGAAACGGCAATTACCCGTATCTGGGTCTGATTTGCGTTCAACCCATATTACGGAACGATTACAAGGGGTTGGGGCGCATATTTTCAGTCGTCAAGAAGCAACTAACTTAGAATTATTTAATCGTTCTTCAGAACAAGTGTTAGAAACCGTATCAGCAACCGTTAATGGGAATCGGTCATCTTACTCCAACGGCAATGGTAAAGCTTTTTCTGACCCTAATTCCTTATTGCTTTACGAAACATTACCTCAAGTCATCTGTTCAACCGCCATTGGCCATAATAATTCTGAATATGCTGCGGCCAAAGAAAAAGGATGTCCTATTTTCCATCGTTCCGATGTATTAGCCGCTTTGATTCGAGACTACCAAAGCATCGCTGTAGCTGGAACCCACGGAAAAACAACCACCAGCAGTTTAATCGGTTATATGCTGCTCAAAGCAGGAGTTGATCCCACCATTATTGTCGGGGGAGAAGTGGATGCTTGGGAAGGCAATGCTCGCATTGGGGCAAAAGGAGGATATCTGGTTGCTGAAGCGGATGAATCTGATGGTTCTCTCACCAAACATTATCCTAACATTGGCATTGTTACCAATATTGAACTAGATCATCCAGATCACTATCAAACCCTCGATGATGTGATCAAAACCTTCCAAATTTTTGAAACTCAGTGCGATTTATTAATCGGCTGTTTAGACTGTGATACGGTTGCTACTGAACTTACCCCTGCGATTACATATAGTCTAGATGCCAATAAAGGGGCAGATTACACTGTTAAAAATATTATTAGTAATCATAACGGAACCATTGCACAAGTGTGGGAAAGAGGCAACTATTTAGGAGAAATGCGCCTCACCATTCCTGGAAATCACAATATCAGTAATGCGTTGGCTGCGATCGCGGTAGGACGGAAATTAGGCTTAGAATTTTCTGTGATTGCTGATGCGTTGTTTACGTTTGAAGGAGCAAAACGACGGTTTGAACAACGGGGACATTGTAACGGTGTTACCTTTATTGATGATTATGCCCATCATCCTAGCGAAATTGAAGCTACCCTATCCGCTGCCCGTTGTAAAGTAGATGGTAACAATAGTTCTCGTATCGTCGCTATTTTTCAACCCCATCGCTACAGTCGAACGGCAACCTTTTTAAAGGAATTTGCAGCTTGTTTCAACCATGCTGATTTAGTGATTTTAACCGACATCTACAGTGCCGGAGAAGTGAATCTGCACAATATCAGTGGCGAAGATTTAGCTCAAGCAGTTAAACATAATCACTCTCAAGTGATCTATGAGCCATGTCTAAACGCTCTAAATGAAGCTTTACCTAGTTTACTGCAACCAGGGGATTTAGTGCTGTTTTTAGGGGCAGGAAATCTGAATCAGATTATTCCTCAAGTCATTTCTCAATATCAAGCTGCTTAATTGATTAAATCTTGATCTTGAAGTTATCAGTGATGATAACAGAACTGATCATAGGAAAAAACAGCGTAATACTCTACAAAATAGCTAATTATTCCCAATTTTTAGCAAAAATTAGGAACAATTAGTTAATCCCCCAGTCGTCTTTCTCAAATTACCCTCATTGAGTCTAAATAGCCATGACCACCGCTTTTTACCCATCCTCTCAACCCATTGAACTATCAGGAACCAAAGGAAAAATCTATCCTAACGTTTCCCTTGCTTCCCATACCTCCTATCGAGTTGGAGGACAAGCTCAATGGTATGCAGCCCCTCGTAACTGGGATGAGTTGCAAGAAACCTTTGAATGGTTCCAAAAACAAGATCTTCCCTTAATGTTATTGGGAGCCGGATCGAACCTATTAATTAGCGATCGCGGCATTGAAGGATTAGTCTTAAGTACCCGCTATCTTCGTCATCGTCGCTATGATGAAGAAACCGGACGGGTAACAGTAGCAGCAGGGCAACCTATTGTTAGTGTGGCTTGGCAAGCAGCGAAACGGGGTTGGAGTGGCTTAGAATGGGCAGTAGGTATCCCTGGAACCGTTGGGGGAGCGGTGGTTATGAATGCGGGAGCGCACAATCAATGCACTGCTGACTCTTTGGTAAGTGCAGTGGTGGTGTCTCCCAATGGGAAGGTAGAAACCTTAACCAAAGAGGATTTAAACTACAGTTATCGCACCTCCGCTTTGCAAGGGGGACAAAGGTTAGTCATAGAAGCAACTTTTCAACTACAACCTGGGTTTAGCCGAGAAGCAGTAACTACCACCACACAAGACAATCTTTGGAAGCGCAAAAGTTCTCAACCCTACGATAAACCCAGTTGTGGTAGTGTGTTTCGTAATCCTAGTCCCTATGCTGCCGGTTGGTTAATTGAACAGTTAGGATTAAAAGGGTATCGAGTGGGGGATGCAGAGGTGTCCCAACGTCACGCTAATTTTATCTTAAATTGCGGTCAGGCTAAGGCAGAAGATATTTTTCGGCTCATTCATCATGTTCAAGAAAAAGTCCAGTCTCATTGGTCTTTACTGCTTGAACCAGAGGTTAAAATTTTAGGAGAATTTTCTACTCTTTGAGGAGACTGCCTCGGAGATGGGAGACTTTGGAGACAAGGGAGATGGGGGAGCAGAGGGCGCAGGGGGAGACTAGGAGACTGGGAGATAGGGGAGCAAAGAGAGACTTTAGAGACAAGGGAGATGGGGGAGGTAGAGCAGAGGGAGCAGGGGAAGCAGAGGGAGATTATGACTTCCCACACTCCCCCTTACTCAATTAATTTCGCGTCAACCATTTTTGCCCATTAAGGCGTTGTAGGGTATATAACACCATCAAATCTAACGTAATCTTACGCTCATCGATCATAAAAGATTCAATGGTACTGGGAGATTTCCCATTAACGGCATAAGAAAACGCTTTTTGACCCTTAATATCCTCTTCAGGAAAATAGAGTTTAAACTGTCTTTGCCCCTTATTCCACGTACCAATGACTTGCCAACAAGTTTCATCAGAGACGGCTCCAGGAATGGATACAGGAGCTTTGGTGAAGGATAATTCGATATCGTTAAGTCCTTGTTTGCTTAGACTTTCTTTGAGCGTTGGGGTAAAATGCTGCTCCATAAACTCGGTGAAGGGTTTATCTTCAATAGCGGGGGGCTTCTCTTTTTTTGCCTTGGGTTTTGTCTCTTCTGCCATAGTTCCTAATATTGCGATCGCATTTAACACCTCAATTTTACTATCTTTAACCTGAGTTCGGGATAAGAAAATCCAGTAGAAAGTTGGGAACGGGGAACAGGGAACGTTTTAGAGCAGAACACAGCCATTTCTAGAGACCTACTTTAGCAACTGCAGAATCATTACTTTGATTTATTCCTACCTACTTATTAGGTGTTAGGTGATCAGGCTTTTGTACTAATTAATTTAACCTTATCTAGAGAATGAATCTTTAGAGAATGACTCAGTTCTAAAGTTAATTCATATTCCAAGAGATCGGGAGTTTGTTTAATGCTGTTAAGAATTCGTTGGCCAATTTTTTCAAGGATTTTTGGATGATTTACCTTACTCAAATAAATCACAAACTCATTATCACTCCAACGTGCGATAATATCATTTGCTCTAACCCAAGATTGTATATTTTTGGCCACATTTTGTAAAATTTTATTGCCTATACTCTTTCCTAAAGTAGCTTGAATTTCTGCGAAATTATCAACTGTGATCAATATCAGATGGCAAGAAGATTGCGTTTGCTGAGTACTCTGAAGGACATCAGATAAATATCGATCAAAACATTGACGGTTAGGTAACTGAGTCACAGGATCAATATCCTTATCAGTTTGAATAATTTTTATGGGTTTTCGAGTTGAATCATCGGATAGTTCAACGGAGGATTGCTTGGTAACGTCTTGATGAATTTGAGTATTTTTTAGAGGTTTTTGAGTTAAATTATCAGATAGTCTTATGGAAGATTGCTCTGCAATATCCTGCTGACTTTGAGTATTTTTTAGAGGTTTTTGAGGTGAATCATCAGATCGTTTATCCGCAGGGAGCAAAGTAGAATCAGTATTAGTTACCGTTTTGCTTTCTTGTTGGTTACTGTTTGTATTGATTTGCAGATACTTATTAATAATCCCCTCTAAGTCTTCTTTTGTAAATGGTTTAGCTAAATAATCTGTCGCTCCTGCTTCTTCAATATTTTCAGGGGTGAGCATTTTCGTGTTACCACTGATCATAATCATGGGAACATTCTTGAATAAAGAACTAGATTTAATAATACGACAAAGTTTATTGCCATTAATACCAGGCATCGAAAAATCGACTAAGATTAAATCGGGCTTGTATTTGAAGAGAGAAGATAGGGACTTTGTGGGATTCTCAACAGTCAAAACTTCGTATTGATCTCCCTTTAAATAAGCTTTAATCATGTCCAAAATTGTTGGACTATCATCAATACAAACAATTTTGTAAGTTTTCTGTTGTTTGGTTTGAGTTGGCTGATTATTATTAATGGGTGATGAGATGATTTTTTGGTTATTGGTTGCTGCGATCGCGGTTGAGGAAGGAATGGAAGGAAGTTGATTTAAAGGAGATTGAGGGGGTTGTAGTTGTAGAATATTGTTTTGGACATAGGGAAATAATAATTGAGCAACGTTTAACTCATCTTGCTTTAAAAAAACACTGATTTGACGAAGGGTTTTTCCTTGCATTAACTTAACCAGTTTTTGTAAGGAAGTGGGATTAAGTTTTCCAGAAGGAACAGGTTTTTGTATCAAAGAAAGATCCGCACAGAAAAGACGTTGATAGGGTGAAGTGATCACATCAGAGAATGTTTGCCAGGTTTTCATTCTCATGAGGAAATTTTTCAATAGAGTAGAAATAGCTAAAAAATTAGCTCCTGTAGAGGTTGCATTCTGAAAAGATTGAGTTTGATCTCCATTATGCCAATGACATTGCCCTTCCTGTAACCATAAACAGAATTCTAAGGCATCTTGAATCAAGTTTGTTGTCAAAATAGACAAATCATTAGGCGTTAAATAATTTTGCTGACCTAACTGCTTGAGAATAGTGGGGATCAATTGATCATTTTCGGAGGTAGTTTGGGCAAGGGTAGGGATAGTTTTAGCGATCTCTTCTTGATTAAGACAAAGTAAATAATGTTGGATGGTTTCTAGGGACTGTAAAGAGTGACAACCATACTGTAATAGTCCTTTCTTAAAATACAAGTCCCAAGTAACCTGATTGGCTGTAATTTGTAGATGACCTGTTTTATCGGTCTTAGCGATCTTTTCAAGGAGTTTAATAGGTTGAAATTGTTTATTCATGATGAAGAATTTAAAATAAAGAATAAAGAATGAAAAGTTGAGAAAAGATAGTCAGGTTTACAAAATTGCTGTGAGAGTTTGCAGTAATTCCTGTTCGTTATAAGGTTTAGAGAAATAAGCGGACGCACCTAAATTCATGGCTAACCTACGGTGTTTATCATTACTACGAGAAGTCAACATTGCAATGGGAAGGGACTCAAACGCTGAATTAGTTTTCAGTTCTTCGAGTACCCCATAACCATCCAGTCGTGGCATTTCGATATCACAGATCACTCCGTCTACCAAAAGTCCTGCTACTAGCTTGTTCACTGCATCTTGTCCATCTTTCGCTTGTTCTACTTGATAGCCGGCTTTTTCTAGGGTTAAAGTCAAATAACGACGAACGTTAATAGAATCATCTACCACAAGAATTGTTTTAACTTTATTTTGGGTTGAGGATTCAAACGACGGGGTGATAGAGGTCAATAGGGTGTCTAAACAACTTTGTAGGAGTTGCACCGGATCAATCAAAGGAACCACCCGACCATCCCCCAACATCATAGAACTGATAATTCCCATCGGTAGGGGTAAAGGACTGTCAATGGGTCGAATGGTAACTTCTGGTTCCCCCCAAACCCGATCAATACCAATAGCACCCAAGGTGCTACCACTACCCACAATCAAAGCAGTGGGTTTATTGATGATAGGATGACCCGACATTTCTAGGGGTTTATGGGGTCGATTAAACTGTAGCGTTTTTTCTAGGTGTAAGAGAGGGATAGTTTGTTCTTGCCAAGTAATTTCATCTAAGGTTTCTCCTCCTTGAACCCCCAAGGGAAATACTTCCCGAACACTGTTAGCTGGAACCGCAAAAATAAGACCTGAGCGTTCGATTAACATCACCCGTAAAATAGAGAGGGTAAAAGGGACTTTGAGGATAAACGTGGTTCCCTTTCCTGCTTCCGTTTCAACTCGAATATCTCCACGAATGTCTTGAAGATTTCTTCGTACCACATCCATCCCCACCCCACGGCCTGAAAGTTCTGTGACGGTTTCGCTGGTAGTAAAGCCAGGTTGAAAGATGTAGTCAAGAATCTCTTGAGTGGACATTTGATGAATTTCTTGATCGCTTATCCCCATTTCCCGCAAACGCTGGCAAATTTTCCCTAATTCAATCCCTCTACCATCGTCTTTAACGGTAATAATGGTTTCTGTTCCTCGGTTAACCGCTTGTAGGGTAATGGTTCCAGTTGAGGGTTTTCCGGCTGCGATACGACTGTTGGGATCTTCGAGTCCATGAGCAAACCCATTACGGATCAGGTGCATTAAAGGAGCGTTAAGGGTTTCCACCATTGTGCGATCGATTAGGGTTGTTTCCCCCTCGATGATCAGAGTCACCTTTTTACCCGACTCAAGACTGAGATCCCGAACCAACCGAGGAAAGGGTTTAACCAAGTCTGCAAAGGGTTGCATTTGGGTTTGAGTGACATTCTTTTGTAGCGATCGCGTAGTTTGGTTGAAGTCTTGAACCGCTTGGGTCATGTTTTGTAACCCTAAGTCCATATCTGAGGTGACTTCTTGCAACTGGACAATGGTTTCGATTTGCTCTTGAGAAATTAAATGCAGATCACTATAGTGATCCATTTCTAAAGCATCAAACTCAAACTGTGTTGTTAGATTATCTAGGGTCACATAACCCCCATAAGCTGTAGAGATGGGAGCCGGTTCTGACTCCTGAGTTTTAACAACCATTCCTTCAACAGAAGCTTTGTCATACCAAGTTTTTAACTGGTTATTCGATTGTTCTAATTGAGTGATCCTCTGACGCATTAGTGCCACAAAGTTGTTGAGTTGTTCTAAACGCAGGTTAATACTATTGCGCTCTAGAACTAATTTCCCAAAAAGGGTATTAATTTCATACAGTTGCTCCACTGGAACCCGAACCATTTTCCCTGTCATCTGGGAAGATGGAGCCATAGGTTGAACATTAGACTCTACCTTCTTCTCCCTGCTCTCTAAAACAGTCTCTGAAGACAAGTCTAACGCTTGTTCAACTGCTGCTTGAAGCTCTGTAAAATCAGCTAATTCTCCTGCATCAAACAGATCCAAACTATCATCATTCTCATCTAACTCTAAAACCCTAGCACTAGGGTTATTATTATCGAAACCTTCTAAGCGAGAGGGAAGTTTCTCGAAGCTACCCCGCATCACTAAAGCGTGGGAACGTCGCCACAGGGTTAACGCTTGTTTGGTCAAAGCAGGTAACTGTTCCGTTGTCGCAAGCGTTGCCTGTTGTTGAATAGACTCACACAGTTGGATAAAAGGATCAAGATCCGCCATTTGACCAAAAATCAGGAGTTGTTCGGCCGTCATAGCTAGGGTTTCGCCTAACTCAGTGGGGGATACATGAGGATAGTCTTGCTCAAACTGATCTAAAACAGTTTCGACCCCTTCCTCAAACATCAGCCAAACCGGTTCATCTCCTGAATTTTGAGAAAATAAGGCATTTTCGTCCTCTTCTTGGAGATCCCCTAAATGGTGGCGTAACTGTTCAAAAATGGGGTTAACTTGATGTTTCAACCACTCATCATCAATTGCAGTCTCTTGACGATGTAACTCATTCACCTGACGCAGACTATCAACCCCTTGCAACAGTAGGGTTTCTACCTCAGTGGTAATGGTAGTGGAAGCGTGACGAACCCGTAAAATTTTAAAGAAGTCTTCGAGACGATGGGCTACCTGACTCAGTGGCTTAAAGCCCATCATTCCCGCCCCTCCTTTAACAGAGTGAGCGGATCTTAGGGCAAGATCCAATTGCTCGGTGATATTATCAGTGGTTCTTAACCCCAATAGCACTGATTCAATAGAATCGTAGCAATCTTGGGCTTCGTCGAGAAAATTAATACGGACTTGTTGTTCTTGGTCTATCATTTCAGGTGACTTTTCCCTAACTAACTTTGAACTGTTCTACGGTTGCTTCTAAGGTTTGAGCAACTTGGGCGGTTTCTTGCATAGACTGAGCAACAGTTTGAGAAGAAGTCAGACGTTCTTGGGACTGTTGAGCAATTTGCTGCATGAGTTCGGTTACAGTACGAGAAGTATCAGTTTGGGAAACCGTTGCCTCAGAGATGGATTGCATTAACTCATTGATGGTCTGAGAACGCTCTAGAACCCTCTCTAAACGCCGTTTCGTTCTTTCGACAAGGTGGGTACTATCCACCACCTGAGAGGTACCTAATTCCATAGCTTGGGTGACTTCCTGGGTTTCTTTTTGGATGGCTTCAACGATGTCACTAATTTCTTTAGTTGCTTTGGCTGATTGTTCCGCTAAAGCCCCTACTTGTTCCGCTACAATCATGAAACCTTCCCCTTGTTTCCCTGCCCGACGGGCTTCTACACTGGCGTTAATGGCTAATAAATTGGTTTTCAGTGCCATTTCTTCAATTAACGAAACCACTTGAGAAATCTTTTGGGAAGACTCCCCTAACCGCTTCATTTTCTTGGCCGTTTCCCCTACCGTTGTTCGTAACTCGAAAATACTATTAACGGTTTCATCCATAGCCTCAGCCCCTTCTTGAGTGACCCGATAGGTGTCATTCACCAGATTGGCTGCTTGGTTAGCATTAGTAGCAACCGCTTCAATGGAATGGGACATCGCTTCGACTGACCCCAGGGTGGCGCGAGTTGCTTCGGCTTCTTCAATGGCTTGTTGGGCTAACGCTTGGATAGATTGTTCATTATCTCCCAGGGAAGAACTTACTTGAGTCGTAGAGGTTTTTACCTGAATGGCAATATCTTTGAGGCTGTCAATAATGGCGTTGAATAGGTCGGCTACCGTACTCATTTCCAAGGATGTTGTGTTGGCACGAACGGTAAGATCCCCATCCATAGCATCACCTACATCTCCTAGCAGTTGAGCAATTTCTTGTTCTAGTTTCTCTTTTTCTTGTCTTTGCTGTTGAGCTTCCTGTTGTCGTAATTCTAAGTTTGTCTCAATATTTTGAGCCATTTCGTTGAGGTTACGGGTTAACACCCCAATTTCATCCTGGCGATCGCTTTGTTCGAGACGCACCCCAGGTTCCCCAGAAGCCACTTTTCCTGCAAAGTTGGTCAATTGTTTCAATTGACGGGAAATACCCGTATCGGAGGGAGTTAGGATGAGAATTACCCCAAAAATTAACAACGCCCCACCCCCAATACCATAACCCACCAAAGTAATGTTTCGTAGATTCGTATTGACGGCTGTCATGGGAATTCCCACATAAGCAATACCAATGGGTTTGGCTTCTTCTGCGTTGATTTGTTGATTATGATCGTAAAGGGGACTATATCCTGTTAAATATTCAGTTCCAATAATATTAGCTTGTCCTTTATAAACCTGAGCTTGATTTAAAACCGTATTGGCTACTTCACGAGATGCCCTAGTGCCGATCGCCCTGGTTTGTTTATCGGTGTAAGGGACATTGGTACTCACCCGCCAGTCTTGAGCGAAAATAGTGGCAGTAGGAACCCCAGTCACATCTTTGAGACGATCAACCATATCAAAGTTACGATTAACTAAGGTTCCGACAATAGCCGTTCCCACTTCATTGTTGGCTAGTTTAATGGGTTGGGTGGCTATCAAAACAAAGCCTGCTTTCCCTTCATCAATGTCAAAAGTGCCTTCAGGATGGGGTTTTTTAGCTTCAGATAAACCCTCTATTTTTTGTTGACGCAACCCAATAAGGGCTTGTTGTTCTAGTCCTAAGCGTTGTAAAACTTGGGCGTTAAGTAGTTCAAACCCAGATAAGGGACGGGATAAGGTTAAGGTCTTGTTGACAATGGGAACATCTTTCAGGGAAATACCTGGTTTGAGATCAACGGATTCTAAGTCTGTTTTGAGATATTCCTGACTGGGTAACAAGGGATAATTATCTAAGTCTCCTTTCACCCGTTGGATAGACTGAGCAATCGTTTTCCCTTGGTTATCAGTAATTAGATAAAAACTAGCATTGGGTTGTTGCTTTTGGGTTGCTGTAATTAAAGATTGTAATTCTTGAAATTGAGTCGATTCTCCTTTTACGGTTGCTGGATTAATTTTGGAGGCTTGAACTGAAAGGGCTAAGGTATTAGCAGTGGCTTCAAGTTGTTGTTTTTGGGAATCAATTTCGTCGTTAAGTAACACCAAATCTACATCTAAAACTTTTTGTAGACTATTAATCGATTCTCGTTTTGCAGAAACCAAGATGCCTTGAGTCACAGCAATTACGGGAATGGTTGCTGCTACCAATAATAAGGTTGTGATTTTCGTCCGTAAAGGTAAGTTATTCCAAAATTGAATTGGTTTATTCAATCCAAATTTTGATTTTTGAGACGGTTCAACCGTCAACGCTGGAGATGTTTCGGTGGAAGTCTCTGGGGTTAACGTATCAAACCCAAAAGTGTTTGACGGGTCTAAGCCTGTATTTTCAGAAGATTGAGTCATTTTTCGTTAATTTTTTAGGTTATAAATAGTAAAATTATCGGTATTTTTGTCGTTATCAACTATTGATCAACTTTGAACTGTTCAACAGCAGATTCTAATTCTTGAGCAACTTTAGCGGTTTCTTCCATCGAATAAGCGACTTGTTCCGATGAAATTAATCGTTGTTGAGAATACTGGGCCATTTGCTGCATTAAATGAGTTACCATCTCGGAGGTATCGGTCTGGGAAATGGTAGCTTCAGAAATAGATTTCATCAGATCATTAATATTTCGAGAACGCTCTAAAACTTGTTCCAATTGTGTTTTGGTCTTTTCCACTAATTGGGTTGTATTCTGAACCTGAAAGGTTCCTAAATTCATCGCTTGGGCAACTTCTTGGGTTTCTCGTTGAATATTACTGACAAGATTGGAAATTTCTCTGGTAGCTGTAGCGGACTGTTCCGCTAATACAGCCAGTTGTTCCCCAAAAATAGCAAATCCTTCCCCCTGTTCCCCTGAACGTCCAGCATTAATGGCTAAGAGGTTGGTTTTTAAGGTCATTTCTTCAATTAAGGACACCACTTGAGAAATCTTTTGAGAGGATTTTTGTAATTGCTCCATTTTCTCCGCAGTTTCCGTAATAGTGGTCTTTAAACTGACAATGCCATCTACCGTTTTTTCCATCGTTTTTGTCCCTTTTTTCGTCACCTGATAGGTATCATCAGCAAGGGTGGCCGCTTGGTCAGCGTTACTGGCAACTGCTTTAATAGACTGGGACATCTCCTCCACCGATCCCAAGGTTTTTACGGTTGCTTTTGCTTCTTCAACCGCTTGTTGGGCTAATGCTTGAATGGACTGTTTATCCTCTCCCAAGGAAGCACTTACTTTAACACTAGAGTCTTTTACCTGAACTGCAATATCTCGCAAACTATCAATAACAGCGTTAAACAGGTCAGCTACCGTACTCATTTCCATAGAAGTTAAACTGGCGCGAACTGTGAGATCCCCATCTACCGCGTCTTGCAATTCTTCTAGGAGTTGGTAAATTTCTTGTTCGAGTTGTTCTTTTTCTTGTTGTTTTTGTTGTGCAATGGTTTCTTGTTCTTTGAGTAGTCCTTTAACCTTTGTCACTAAGTTATTAAAGCTATCTCCTAGGATTTGAGTTTCTTGAGTCCCTTCTAAGGGAACTTGAACGTCGAAGTCTCCCTCCGCGACTTGTTCTGCTTTAGTTACTAAGTGGGTTAAAGGTTCTGATAATTTTTGGGATAAAATAACAATAATTCCTGTTGCTACACCACCTAAAACCAAGGCAGTTAAGGCAAAAATTGTTGCTAGTTTACGTCCTTGTGCTGCAATTTCTGCTTTTTCAATGGAGGAAACTACAATGAGATGTGTATCAGGAATCTGTTTAATATGAAAATACTTATTTCCATACTCAAAAGAGAGAATATTGCGTTCTGTCACTAAACTATGTTTTTCTTCTTCTTGTTCTTCTTCAAATTTGACGTTTGAGATACCATCACGCCCTTCTAAACCCATGAAAGCTTGTTCTAGCTGTTCATTGCTTTGAGCTTGGGATTCCTGGTCTTCTGTTTCAGTCATCATCTTATCGAATAACTTAACCGCTTCGGCGATAACCTCCCCACCAACGAGATCCCCTAGTTCCGTTACCCTCTCAACGGTGAAGGTACTTAAAACTTTCGCTTGATTTTGGTCAACAACGTCAACAATTTGTAAGGTTTGATCTTGTAATAATCTCACGCCAATGGATAAGGCTAACTTTTCGTCCAGTTTGGCGATCGAAACACCGATTTTAGTGACCCCCAGTAATTCTCCTGTTTGGGGATTTTTCACACCATTAACCAGTTCCAAAATAGCTGATTGAACGGATTCGTCAAATTCTGGTGCAAGAATAGTTGCTCCTTGTTTTGCTCCGATTTGCCACCATTGTTCATCACTCTGTACAAAGTCTGATGTGGGTAGGTTATAACCCACATTAAAGCCATTGCGTTCAGTGAGAATAATCTCAGCGAGATCATTCGATTTTGCAATGGTGGTCAGATAATTGTTGAGACTTGGGTTAGGAGAAAGCAATTTATCACTGGCAAACTTTTGTTCTACTTGCTTAATGGGTTGCTGTAATAACCCTAAAGAATTGACTTTTTCTGTCCCAGACTCCAAACTTTCTACCACAGAAGGGCTACTGGCCAATACATCACTGATCGTTAAAGCCTTTTCTAGAAACTGTTTGGTCAGAGAACTCGTCTCCACCAGAGTTTTTTCTGTATCTTCAAAAATGTCTTGCTTTCTATCAGCGTTTACTGTGTTAATAGCGATGGTACTGGCAACCCCCAAGGGAATCAAAACCGTCGGTAAAATGGTCATTAATAAACGACGACGCAGACTACCCTCGTTCTTGAGGGTTGACTTGCTTAGAGATGTGGAAATGTCGTCCTGGTTTGACCCTGGGATTGCATGATCCGGGTGTTGAGAATCATCTTTTGAGACAATATTTAGTAACTTTTCGTGAGTGGTCATTGGCTTTTTATAATTTATGATGATGAATCAGCAGTGACCATTAACAAAGTCAGAATTAGCCAGACTTTAGACCCTATTTTCCTGGTAAAAAGTTAACGATCTTCAACTGATAACTACTTATTAAGGGTTTTTTCAACAATGGCAGCTAAATTAAGAATCGGTAAGGGTGTACCTGAGTCTATTACGCTTCCTTGGATATAAGGGGTTAACTGGGAGGGAAAGTCTTCTTGATTCGCTACTCTTTCTTCAGACATTACCCGCATAACCCCTTGAATACGATTAACCACTAACCCTAACAGTAATTCTTTATTGGGGTTAGTTGGTTTAGAGAGTAAAGGGGAAATACGCAGCACAATCATCTGATAGGTTTGTAACAAGGAGCAAGGGGAAGTTAACCCTAATAAATGGGGTAGATCAACGACACAAAAGACGCGATCGCGGGAAGTCGTTAAACCGACGACAAACGATGACATATTAGGAAGGGATGTGATCTGTTCCCCAGGAACTAATAAAGATTCCAGAACAAACTCCATTGACACTAATGCAGTGATTTTTGAGGTTAGTTGACAACGAAGATAGGGTTCACCTTGTAACTGGGGTGCTTCAAATAGTTGAGGAAGCAGTTCTTCTAGCCGAGAAAGAGAACTGGTGGCGGTGGACATGGCTATCAAACAGTAAAAGGGTATAGAGAGTATGGATCAAAGACAAATGCTTACTTTAATCATCTCTTCACCTTTAAGGCAGTGGTTGTGCTAAGCTAATATATCTGCGAACCGATTAAAAGACTGTGATAGCGATCGCAATGTATGGGTGAAATGGCACCCCATTAGCACTACGCATTGTACTTAGGACAACACATCCTGGTACACAGGCAAGAGACGACAGAGTAATATTTATCGTTAAGTCAAAGCTACTTGTAAGGCACTGAGAATGTCTTCTTCTGTACAAGGTTTGACCACATAGCCTTTTACCCCTTGTCGACTCGCCCACATTTTATCTACGTCTCGATTTTTAGCTGTGCAAGCTATCACTGGGATATTGGCAGTTTCAGGTGTTTTTTTGAGTTGACGACATAAATCTAATCCCCCCATGTTAGGCATCATCCAGTCTGTTAGGATGGCATCGGGTTTATTGGTCATCACTTTTGCCAATGCTTCTTGGCCATCACTGGCGGTAATCACTTGATAACCAGCTTTGATTAAATATTGGCTGATGAGATCTAATTCAGCTTTCATATCATCTACCACTAATATTGTATTCATGGGCTTATTGAGAATAATTGCTTAAGAATGTGTAATCTATCCTTAGTTTTCCCAGAATTTACTTTTAACTATCTAGGCAATCACCGAGATTTTTTTAGGTAAATTCACCTGATTCTCGTTAAATTAGGTGAAAACACGCTGGTTATTTTGACTTAACCCAATCCAAAATACGATTCCAAGCCCACCAGCGATCGCTATCTCCG
>JASJDW010000065.1 GCA_030064955.1 Crocosphaera sp. | reverse complement strand
CAACTTCAACAAAATGTTTCGTTTTCCCCCTCTCAACTCTCAGAAGACAAAGAAGAGAGCTATACTGATAAATTGAATTAGACAGAGGAAACTCAAAAATATTGCGCCAACCCCGTTGAAATTCGTGAAGAGATTCACTATAAAAAAGAGGGTTAACAATAATGCTTTGACCTGAAACTTTCCAAAATCTTAAGCAATTTTTAAAGTTGATGGCTTTTTAATTTGATCTTAATCTTAGCTCCCTTAAATACAGGAGTTGATCATTATCGAAGGTAAGGTATAAATGTCTTTGAGATCACCTCCAAAAGAGGCTTAACCCCCTAATCATCAGCACCCAGAGAAGTTAAGCAAATTATTGCTCAACCCCCAATCAAACCCGCTCAATTTGATTCCGTCATTATGACCCATACCACCAGCGACATACAAGAGTTTCTTCGTCACGTAGACCCCTTTGACCAACTTTCCGAGACCGCCATCAGCCAAATGGCCAACCAAGGTCAAATCTGGCGTTATCGTATGGGTCAAGTGATTCTGATGCGAGGGAAACTGTCATCCTACGTCACCATCCTTCTCGAAGGACAAGGACGACTGCTAGGATACGATCCTCAGACAAAAATGCCTCATACCCTACAACGATTACAACCAGGATCTATCATAGGAGACGTTAATCTTATCCGAGGGGTTCCCTGTGAAACCGTGATCGCCTCCACCGAAGCAGTGGGACTCGCCCTCAAACAAGAGGACTTTCAGCAGTTATTAGAAGAATATCCCAACCTCAAACAACGATTTCAAGGACAATGTACCCTTAGTGAACTCTATGATCTTCTGGGGACCTATTTAGCCCAACAGGCACAAGGAGACATCGATATCAAAGCCCTGGCCGAAGACCTTGTCGAAGATGCTCAAGTTAACTACCTAGACCCCGGAAAACAAACCCTTCCCCCCGATCATCAACAACAACTCTGGTTAGTGAGTGGAGGGGGCAACATCGACAACTTTGCCGTGGGCAGTCGTTTAGTCTCAGATAATAACGCATCGGTAGCGGTTAAAGGGTCTCAACCCACCCGTGTGATCGTTTTACCCTTGTTGGATCTAGAAGCAATTCACCAGCAACGCCAATTACACGCCAGCCAAGAATCAAGTGCCATTGCCCTCGAAAAAGAAGCAGAAGAAATTCCCTATGCCGATGTAGAAGTGGTGGGGGTTGCCCCGGAACCAGAACCCCCTAAAAAGCAGAAAAAACGGAAATCCTATCCTTTTATCAAGGGAAAAACCCCCTTGGGCGTAGGGTCAGCCTGTTTTCAAATGTTGAGTCAATATTTTGGGATGCCCTATCGTCGGGATGTCATCCGTCGTATTTTAGCCCAACAACTGCAACGAACCGGAACCCTCTCCTTACCCCTCTGTGGGGCTATTACCGAATTAATGGGACTCAACGCCCAATTAATTAAAATCCCTGCCTCCTCCTTCACTCAGTTAAAAACCCCGGCCCTACTGATCTGGCAAGATAGTTTAGCCATTTTATACGATGTCAGCGATAAAGAAGTGGTGGTAGCCGTGCCAGAATTGGGAATTTTACGTCGCAGTCCCCGTGAGTTCCTGCAAAAGTGGGGGGACGATGGGGAAGTTTTACTGCTACAACCCACCAAAGAAACCCCTCAACAACGGTTTGGGTTAAGTTGGTTTATCCCCGCCCTCAAACAATATCGTCGGGTGTTAGCAGAAGTCTTTATTGCCTCCTTTTTTGTGCAATTATTCGGCTTAGCTAACCCGTTGATGATTCAGGTGATTATTGATAAGGTGATTGTGCAGAATAGTGCCGATACCTTACAAGTTTTAGGGACATTTCTCTTAATTATTGCCATATTTGAAGCGGTGTTAACCACCCTGCGCACCTATCTCTTTGTGGATACCACCAACCGCATCGATATGAGTTTAGGGTCAGAAATCATCGATCACCTCTTGCGGTTGCCACTACGGTATTTTGAACGAAGGCCCGTAGGGGAAATTTCCACCAGGGTTAATGAATTAGAAAATATTCGTCAATTTTTGACAGGAACCGCCCTGACAGTGGTTTTAGACGCAGTGTTTTCTGTGGTCTATATTGCAGTGATGGTGGTCTATAGTCCCCTGTTAACCTTAGTGGCCTTGGGTATTGTCCCTATTTTTGTGGCCATGACCTTAATTTTCTCCCCCACCATTCGCCGTCAACTGCGAACCAAAGCCGAACGCAACGCCCAAACCCAGTCCTATCTGGTAGAGGTCATGTCCGGGATACAAACCGTCAAGGCGCAAAATATCGAACTCCGTTCCCGTTGGCAATGGCAAGAAAAATACGCCCGTTATGTGTCCGCCGGCTTTAATACGGTCATTACCTCTACCTTAGCCAGTTCCACCAGTGGCTTTCTCAATAAACTCTCCGGGCTATTGGTGTTATGGGTAGGGGCCTATTTAGTGTTGCAACAAGAACTCAGTTTAGGGCAATTAATTGCTTTTCGGATCATTGCCAGTTACGTGACCTCACCCATTTTACGACTGACCCAACTGTGGCAAAACTTCCAAGAAACCGCCCTCTCCTTAGAACGGTTAGCCGATATTGTCGATACCCCTCAAGAAGCCGAACGGGATCGCAGTAATATTCCTATGCCCGCCATTCAAGGGGCCGTTCGATACGAAAACGTCTCCTTCCGCTTTAAACAACACGGGCCCCTGCAACTGAAAAACATCAATATTGACTTTCCCGCTGGTACCTTTATCGCCGTGGTGGGAGGCAGTGGGGCTGGAAAAAGTACCCTCACCAAACTCATTTCAAGGCTGTACGAACCCGAAGCCGGACGCATTTTAATCGATGGCTACGATATCTCCAAAGTGGAACTGTATTCCTTGCGCCGTCAAGTGGGTGTTGTTCCCCAAGAAACCCTCTTATTTGATGGCAGTGTGCAGGATAACATCGCCCTAACCAACCCCGATGCTACCACCGAAGAGATTATTGAAGCCGCAACCGTGGCCGCAGCCCACGAGTTTATCATGACCCTGCCCAATGGGTACAATACCAATGTAGGAGAAAGAGGATCAGCCCTATCCGGGGGACAACGACAACGGGTCGCCATTGCGCGCTCAGTGTTGCAAAATCCCCAAATCCTGGTATTAGACGAAGCCACCAGTGCCTTAGACTATGCCACCGAACAACAAGTCTGTTTGAACCTGTTAAACGCCTTTAGCGATCGCACCGTTTTCTTCATTACCCACCGTTTAGGCACCATCCGCAGTGCCGATGTCATCTTAATGATGGATTCAGGATCCGTGGTTGAACAAGGAACCCACGACGAATTAATGACCCTCAAAGGTCGCTATTACTACCTCTATCAACAACAAGAAGGCAATCAGTAACACCCCATTTAATAACATTTATAGGTCAAAATTATGATTAACACCAACGGTAGACAAGAAAAAAACGACGATCTGACCCAAAAAAACTCAGACTCAGGATCATCAGCCCTAGCCACCACAAATTCCAACGACCCCCTCTCCAACAATTTCCTTGCCCCTATCACCTCCGAACACGCCGTTATTCTCCGTCAATCTCCCAGTTGGTCTAGGGGTGTGGTGTGGACCATCATCGGCGTAACCACCGCCAGTATTATTTGGGCGGCCATTGCCAAAATAGAACAGGTAGTACCAGCCCAAGGAAAACTCCAACCCCAAGAAGCGGTTAAAGAAGTCCATGCCCCTCCCGTTGGGGGTGCAGTGGTAGAAGAGGTGTTAGTTAAAGAGAATCAGAAAGTTAAACAAGGGGACATCTTAGTTATTTTAGATTCTGAAGCCAGTACCGCAGAATTACAGTCCTTACAAAAAGTTAAAGCCTCCTTAGAACAGGAAAATCGATTCTATCGAACCCTGATGAATCAATCTCTGAACCCCTCAGACGTAGAACAGGCCATTATAAAATTAGATTTACCAACAGAAGTGGCCGCCCTTGCCCGTAACCGTGCTGCCTTAATTGCGGAAAATCGCCTCTACCAAGCTGAATTAGGGAATCAGGCTTCAGGAACGACCTTAACCGCCGACCAACTAGCCCGACTCAGGGCTTCTCAAGCGGAATCTTCTTCTCGCGCCTTAGCAGCCCAACTCGAAATGGATCAGCTAGAAAAACAACTCAGACAAACCCAGGTAGAATTAGCCGATGCTAAAAAACAATTACTCGATGATCGTAAAGTGTTAGCAGAGATCGAACAAAGAAATGAACAAGCGATCGCCCAAGCCGAAAAAGCCCTAGAAATTGAAGAAGGTATCTTAGGAGATATTACCCCCTTAGCCGAAGAAGGAGGAGTAGCAAGATTACAAGTGGAACGACAGCGACAAACCATCGCCGAACGACGACAACAACTGACAGAACAACGGGCTAATGGAACCATTGAATATGATCGCCAAAAACAACAAGTTCAAGATCGCCTTAAAGAAATTGAACGGTTTACCGAAGAAGAAAAACGCTTAAAAATTGCCATTAATCAAGCTAAAGCCCGACTATTGAACACAGTTAAACTAACAGAAAAAGACTTAAGGGATAAAGTTTCCGATAATAATGAAAGAATTGCTGATATTGATACTCAACTGAACAAAACGATTGTAGAAAACAATAAACGCATTGCTGAATTGGGCAGTCAGATAAGTCGTACTCAAGTAACACTCAAATATCAAGAAATCAAAGCCCCTGTCGGGGGTACGGTGTTTGATCTTAACGCTGGTCCAGGTTATGTTCCTCCCCCAAATCAAACGGAACCCTTATTAAGAATTGTCCCTGACGACAATTTAATCGCTGAAGTCAATATTACTAACCAAGATATCGGTTTTGTGAGAGTAGGACAACAAGTCGACGTACGGATTGATTCCTTTCCCTTTAGTGAATTTGGCGATATTAAAGGGGAAGTCATGTCCATTGGTTCGGATGCCTTAGAACCAGACGAAATCCATCAATATTATCGATTTCCCGCTAAAGTTGAACTGGATCAACAATATTTACAAACTGCTGACCGTGACATTCCCTTACAATCAGGAATGTCCGTGACAGCTAACATTAAAGTTCGGGAAAATCGCACTGTGCTAAGTTTAATTACAGAACTGTTTAATAAGAAAGTGGAAAGTCTTAAACAGGTTCGTTAAGGGGTTAAATAAACTAAAACATGGATTTATTGGAATATCAGGCAAAAGAACTGTTTCATCAGGTAGGCATTCCCGTTTTACCCTCCCAACCCATTGCTCAATTAAGCGAACTCAAACACCTTCATATTCGTTATCCAGTGGTCTTAAAATCTCAAGTCCATTCTGGAGGACGAGGAAGGGCCGGAGGTATTCGTTTTGTGCAGAATACCATCGATGCAGTGGCAGCAGCCCAAGCTATTTTTAGCTTACCCATTTTAGGAGAATATCCTGAAGTGATCCTAGCAGAAGCCCGTTATGATACTCAAAAAGAATTTTTCTTGTCTATTCTTCTCGATTATCAACTACAACGACCGGTTTTAATGGGATCAGCCAAAGGGGGAATTGATGTAGAAACCCTGTTTAAACATATGCACAAAGTTATCCTCGATCAAGGGTTTTCTCCCTTTTATGCCCGTCGTTTAGCGATAAAAATGGGCTTGGAAGGTTCGCTTATTTATAGGGTCAGCATTATTCTCGAAAAAATGTATCAATTGTTTATCGAAAAAGACCTAGACTTGATTGAAATTAATCCTTTAGCTGTGAGTGCCTCTGGAGAAGTAATGGCGTTGGATGGGAAAATTACCGTCAACGATATGGCCTTGTCTCGGCATTTGGACCTGCTAAGTTTTTTAGGACCGAAAGTAGATAAGACTTATAGTGAAACCTCTCCAGAAACCATCGTTACGACTCCTCCTCAAAAACCCCGTTGGCTGGGGAGTAAGGAAAAAGGGGGTAATGTGGGCATTATTGCCAATGGGTCAGGATTAACATTAACCACGTGGGATCTCATGATTAACTACAAGGAACCACCAGTGGGAGCTTTTATTATTGAAGAAAAAAGTAGCAGTAAATCCTTAATTAAACAGTTAAGAATTGCCATCGAAAAAATGCTTAGCCTTGCTGAGATTCAAGTGATTCTCATCAATATTGTGGGTAGTGATCAAATCTCGAAATTAGTTAGCCAAACGTTGATCGATTATTGTCAACCGTTGCTGGTAACATCCCATAGCGAGGAACGTTTACCAAGACCCACAGGGGCTAATTCCACCCATCAACGGCAGATAACCTCCCCTCCTGAGTCTCAACCCATACAATTGGTCGTGAGGCTGGCCACAGAGGATTTACAACCCATACAAGCCTCCTTTGCTAACTTACCCATTCATTGTTTGGGAGATCTCAATGAGGCTATAAAAAAAACCATTGCTCTAACTCAGTCGTCCGATACAATCAAACAATCATGAAATGGGAAACCGATAGTAAAGTTTTAATTCAAGGTATCACTCATCCTTTAGGGATTACTTACGCTGCACGGATGAAAGCCCAAGGAACCAATATTGTCGCAGGAATTAGCTTGGAAGAGCAAACAAACCAAATAGATGATATTCCTGTGTTTACGTTAGTGGAAGAAGCGGTACAACAGGTGGGAGAGATAGATATTAGTCTGATTTTGACTCCTCCCTACGAGGTACTCGATGCGGGTTTAGAAGCCATATCCGCAGGAATTGAACAGTTAGTGATCGTTACTTCGGGGGTTCCCCCTCTCGATTTAATTGCACTCCTCCAACAAGCCCAAGTGACCAATACTTTTGTGTTAGGCTCAGGAAGCGAAGGATTATTGGTTCCTGATCGCTTTTGGTTGGGCATTATGGAACCCGAATTTTATACAGTCGGTTCAGTGGGAATCATTAGTCGTTGCGATCGCTTAATGGATGAGGTGGCTAGAACTCTAACTCAAGCAGGTTTAGGGCAATCTTTGGCCATTAGTCTCGGTTCTGATGGGGTGATGGGATCAACTTTTGAGCAATGGTTACAAATCATGGAAGAGGACGAAACCACCCAAGCGATCGTCTTATTGGGACAACCCTATAGTAGTTCAGAGTTGTTGGCTGCACAATATATCAGTTCGGCCATTGAAAAGCCTGTTATTGCCTATCTTCCAGGGATTAAAGCCCCTATTTATCGTAGTTTTGGAGATGCCACTAGCATTATTGCAGGCCAATTATCCTATCAAACAGCATCTACAACCAAGGAAAATGAAACTATTACTGCCTTAAAAAAAGCTAAGGTAAAGATTGCCAATAATATCGAAGAAATTCCTAAATTAATTAAACGTCTTTCTTCCAATCAACGTCGTAGAGCAACAAGAAGTAAGACTTAATTGGGGACTGGGGGACTGGGAGCTTTTAGAGACGGGGGAGCAGGGGGAGCAGAGGGAGACTATTCTTACTTCCCACACTCCCCACACTTCCCACACTTCCCACACTTCCCCCTCTTCCCACACTCCCTATTCACCCTAGAAGATTACACAGAATGAACCGTATTTTTAAACTGTCCAAAGAGGTGACAAAACTCTTCATAGCTGATGTGATCATCACTGTTCATATCAGCTAGTTTCAACATTTCCTCTATGTCAGCATCAGACAAACTGACATCAATATCCCGTAAACATAACCGTAATTCTTCGAGATTAATGTAACCAGAATTATCCAAATCAAAATGGCGGAAGCGTTGGAGCATTCCGTCTTCAGGATGTTCGGTTAACTCTCGGTGCAGCAAGTTAGTGAAGTCTGAAAAAGAGATATATTGACTATTAGGAGTTCCTGTCAGCATATCCATGACCTCTTGTACTCGCTCAGAAGAATAAGAACGGCCAATGGCTCTTAATAAAGAGTGTAACTCTACCGCAGAGAGATTATCGTTACCATCTTTGTCGAATTTATTGAAGGTATTACGGTAAAAAGCCATCTGTTCATCGCTAATTTCTGCAATATGACAGGATGGATTAATTTTACCTTCAGCAAGGGCATTCAAATGTTCAATGGCACTTAAAGTATAGGCCATGGTATGCCACAATTGATGAGGATTAGAATGTAGTAAAATTTCCTCTTCTTCTTGGGAGGTAATGGAATATTCTTCCCTTATGGACTCAACTGCTTTTAACTCTTCAGGAGATAATTTATTGAGCAATTCATTGAAGGATTCAAAGGGTTTTTTCCCAGTCATCACATCAAACAAATCTAAGACGATCGCTTGATGGGGATGTTCCTTGGAAGACTCCATAATCGTGTCTAGCAAAGCTTGACGATAGCTTTCTTGACGTAACCATTCTTCATGGTTTTGGTGGTGTTCAACGTCAACAAGGAAGGGATCTTCTACTTCTAATTCTGTCAATAATAATTCATGCTCTTGATCAGTAATATTGAGTTCTAGACGCATTTGACGCATCATCTCAAGACTGCTGGCACTATTAGCATAGCCTTCGTTGATAGATTCTTTCAGTACCCCTTTATAAGCTTCGATTTTCTTCTCTTTATCAAAACCAGGAAGCACTTTGGCTAAGACATAAACTTCATCAGCGGTGAGATCGTCTAAAGCTCTACCATCCAGGAACTGAGCAACATCGAGTTTGAGTTTGTTGAGTTGTTTCCGTAGTCGTGTGGCTAAACTTTCCCGTTGATAACGATAAGGGTTTCTGAACCAAGTACGATACAACCAAACGCCACTACAACCGGCCATTAACACTGGAAATAGATATCTTAGTTGGGTGGGTAACATCCGCACAAAGTTACTGCCACCAAAAATGAAGAAAAAGTTGAAGATAAAGAAGGTACACAGGGTAAACATACGGTGACGAACCACTTCCGTACTCACTAATTTATGGTTACGGAATAAATACCCTTTATACAGTCTTTCTATTTTGCAACCAAGATAGTAACCTGCCAACCCGAATAAACCAATGGTTAAAGGAACAGCAACAAGTTTAGGAATGGGGATAAGATTCCCGAAAATGTAATATCCTGGGTTAAATAAGGTATCCAGTTGATTTTCTTGGTGGGCCCAAGCAGCAGAAATTAAATATTCCCAATTTCCTGCAAATAGATACGGATAAACAAAATAACCAACAGTTAACCCGACATAAGCATAATAAAGCCATTGTTGTTTGGGGTGGGTCACATTGTCCCAATAGGAACGCTCTGCGTCAATATCCATACAGGGACTATGACAAGCAACACAAGCACTTTGTTCTTTCCCCTCTGCGTTGACGGTACGACACATCGATTGCGTCACTAACTGGCGATCGCCGGTATGCGCTTTACTATTGAGTAATCCTCTGGGTTCGGCAAATACCTGTTCAACCGGGGCCATAGGACAAATAAATTGACACCAGGATTTTCCTGCAAAGAAATAGTTGACAACCATCGCTGAAATAATGGTTCCAATCAAGAACAGTCCCAATGCAATACGATTAGAATTGACAAAGAGGATTCTTGCTGCAATCCCTACAAAGAATAAGACCATTTGTAGGTAGAGGTGATTTTTAGCCAACCAGGAGTTAGGATCAACTTTGATCAGTTCATGACGCACTTTACCCGTTTGAGCATTCACCTTTTTACGCGTCCGTTGAATCCCTAATGCACGGGGAAGTTGGGACATAAAAGATAAAGGACAAATGCGTCGCCATGCTTCATGGCCAAATACCATCAACACAAATACCCCAGTAGGGACAATCAACGCCCAAAACATAATTGCGCCAATGGGATAAGGCTGTTCTGGTAAACAGTTTCCCTGCACTAAAACACAATCATAGGGGGTAATATTACTGATGCTGAGGGGACTCCAGGTATGTTCTGGTAACGTTAACCAATAGGAAATAGGGTCATAAAATAGAGAAGTAATGAGCAATAACCAACCCAATGCGAGAACCCATCGCACTCGGTGCATATACCGTTCAGGAACTTTCGCAAACATAATTCTGAATAACTTGTAACTGTAGTTTATCGGTAGCGATCACCAAAAATAACAAAGATAGTTATAGGATTTTCAATGGTTCGCTCACATTGATATCCGAATGCACTCCTAACTTTTTCTATATTCAGTGATTGTCAGAAAAGATTTTGTAGGGAAAGTATCAAAAGACCCTTTTGGGTTAATATTTCTTAATATTTTCTCGATGATTTCAATAGAGACTATCTATTATCTGTTCTGTTGCTTTTCTTCCTTGATTTAATATTTCTAAATCCTCCTTAGATTATTGCCACCTGTAAATTTTCACTGAGTTTTTAAGCGAAAGTAAAAGCTGGATCTGCGAGGGAAAGATCGGAAGAAACATCTTGCAACGTTGCAATTACTTCACTTCTAGCTGTAACACCAGGATCGTAAAGTAAGTCTGCATCAATTGTTCCCGATACAGAAGTAAAGAAGTCCAAGATATAAAGATCTGCCGAACCTTTCAGTTGAATAAAATCAAGACTGGAATCGAAGTCAGTAATAAACGCTAAGTCAGAATCACCCGTGGTCAAGGGATCGCCATCATCGTAGAAGACGTTTGAGGCATTACCCAGAACAAAGGTATTTTGACCTCTTCCACCAGTCAAAGTATCGACTTCACCAGCCCCAAATCCCAATTGATCTCCCGGATTAGAGAGATCAACCCCAACAAGCCTGTCATTGCCAGCCTCTCCAGTAAGAGAATCGTTACCAAATCCTCCTTCTAGAGTATCATTTCCATTTCCCCCATTGAGGGTATCATCTTCAGTTCCGCCGAAGATTAGGTCTCTTTCTGCATCACCAAAAAGCGAATCGCTATCCGCACCGCCTAAGATCGTGTCATTACCATCACCTCCATTAACAGTATCATCTCCTGATTCGCCCAGCAGACGATCTGACTCCGCACCACCATCAATGCGATCATCGCCGTTGCCAGCCAGGATGGAATCATGTCCGCCGTTACCAGTAACAGAATCTTTGCCATCTCCAGCAGAAATCAGATCGTTACCACGACCTCCAGAAATAGTGTCATTGCCAGCTAGTCCTTCAATGATGTCGTTACCGCCCAAGCCTTGAATCAGGTCTCGACTGTCAGTCCCTGTCAAAACATCATCACCTTCGGTTCCCACTATGGGAATAATAGGTTCTACTGACTCAATAAATTGCTCTTGGGCTTCTTCAGGACTTTCTCCGTAGGCTTGGGAATATTCAAAACTTTCTGTTTCTCCCGCATCGAGATCCAATCGAATACCGATGTGCGTACCTTGGTCTGCTAGTTCGCCATTGCCATCAAAGGGGGAATCGAAGAATTCATTCAAGGTAAAACCATCACTAATGACAAAGGGTGAACCAGAAGCAATGGTTGCATCGGGATTTAGCGACCCTAATATAAAAGTCAGATCGTCTAACTCTGAAGCTTGACCGACTTTTGCCGTTCCACCAGCAGTCTCAAGTGTGAATACATCGTTAAAGGTACTAAAGCCATTACCGCGATCTATACCTTGATCTGGATCGAAGGTGTCAAAATAACTCAGAGTCAAATCCGAACCATTGTTGACAAATTCTGTTTTGATATTAAGGACATTTAAGTCATCATCTAGAGAATAGGTCCTAGTAAAATCAACATTAGCACCTCCGCCAGTGTATGTTCCTATAACAACAACCTCTCCATTGCTATTAACCGTCACTGGTTGCTGGGTCAAGCCGGTAGTGGTGTTTCGCACAAAAGTGGATGTGTCTGTGCCATTCTGAAAACCAAAATCGGATATTGGAGAACCTGGATTAAAGAAATCACTACCGGCAAATAAAGCCGTGTCGATCGCACCATTGTCTTCACGAATATCTATTGTTAGCAAACCGTTATCTAACGTTGGAGTTGCAGCTATGCTGACACCTTCATCGCTAAGAGTGGTAGAATCTGAGGTATCATCTCTGGTTTCAGATTCGGCAGTCGAACCTGAGTCAGTGTCAACAGTTGTCATGCCCACTTCTGAATCGACGAATTTAAAACCTGGAGAACTAAGACTGAGATCGGGAGAGACTCCTTGTAAGATTGCAATTTTTTCGTACCTGGTTGATACTCCAGGATCGAAGAGTAATGCGGCATCGATTGTTCCCGCCTCAGAAGTAAAGAAATCCAAGCGATAGAGGTCAACTGACCCTGCTAGCTCGATAGAGTCTTGACTGGGATTAAAGTCAGAGAAGAGAGCAAAGTCAGATTCACCTCTAACAAGAGGGTTGCCGTCGTCATAGTAGACTCGAATTTGATCTCCGAGTACAACAGAATCACGTCCTGCTCCTCCAGCTAAAGTATCGACTTCGTTAGCTCCAAACTCTGAACTAGAATCGGCTAGCTCTACTCCAATTAGCTGGTCATCACCACCTCCGCCATCCAGGTTGTCGTTCTGAGAGCCACCAATCAGGCGATCTGCATTTTCTCCTCCACTGAGACTGTCTTGGCCACTTCCGCCAGAGATGCGGTCTCGTCCTTCCTCACCAGACAGTGTATCGTTGCCTTCTCCGCCTCCGATATCATCATCACCAAAGCCTCCCAAAACTTCGTCATCACCGCCGCGACCTTCGAGAATATCGTTACCATCCAAACCGTTAATAAAATCACCACGATTCGTACCAGAAATAACGTCATCTTCTGAGGTACCGATAAGTTCGGCAGGAGGTCCTAGTTCGCTAAGTGAGTTAAACGCATTAAGCCTGCCCCCAGTAAGAGTTATTCCTTCTAGATCGGGAAGGGGATCGACACCTGTTAGGATTAAATCCTTAACTGCTTCCGCGCTCAATCCAGGTTCTTCAGCTAAAAGCAAGCTAGCAACCCCTGCTACATGGGGCGCAGCCATCGAAGTCCCACTTTTAAATCCATAGCCACCTCCAGGAAGACTACTAAGGATATCTACTCCAGGCGCACCTAGATCGACAGAGGTAGCTCCAAAACTAGAAAATCCAGCTAAGTTATCGTCATCGTCTGTAGCAGCAACGGCGATAACATTATCCAAGTCGTAGCTAGATGGATAATGGGGAAAAATATCGTTATTAGAACTACTATTACCCGCAGAGGCAATAAACAACTGTCCAGCATCACCAGCCGCAGCGATCGCATCCCGTAGACCTTCAGAAAAGCCACCGCCTCCCCAGCTATTGCTGGTCAAGTCGGCTCCCATCATCGTGGCATATTCTACCGCTTGAATGGCATCAAATGTAGAACCAGATCCACCAGCACCCAGAAACTTGAGTGCCATAATTTGTCCGTCCCAGCTAGTTCCAGTTACTCCGATCCCGTTGTTACCTTCAGCGGCGATCGTTCCCGATACATGAGTACCGTGACCATTATCATCAAAGGGATCTCCATCATCATTGATAAAATCGTATCCGAAGAAATCGTCGATAAAACCATTACCGTCATCGTCAATTCCGTTATCGGGAATTTCCCCTGGATTCGTCCACATATTGTCATCGAGATCGGGATGGTTGTAATCCACTCCCGTATCAATAACCCCAATTACGACATCGGTACTACCCGTTTGAAGATCCCAGGCTTCTGGTGCATCAATATCGGCATCCGGAGTACCACCTGTCTGTCCCGTATTGTTAAGTCCGTACAACTCATCAAAACGAGGATCGTTAGGAAATGTCTGGGTAATTGAGACAACAAAATTAGGTTCGGCATATTCGACCTGGGGATTGCTGTTTAGAATAGAAACTGCTTCTTCAACATCAACACCAACTTCCACAAGCTGAATACCAAGGGTCTGAGTGGTTTCTATTACTTCACCATCCACGCTTTCAAGAGCCGATTCCATCTCGACTGGTGACATTCCAGGATCGACTTTGATAATTACTTGATTGGTTTCGGCATCCTCAGGTAATGGATTTGGGGGTGGTTCATTGCCGATTGATTCAAATTCAACTTGCACCGTCTCCAATGTATCCGCTTCTTCTATGCCAGTGTTGCCGATTAAGCTAGCAGCACCAGTCGTTTTGTCAATTTGATATAGGTTGTTGCCCGAATCGGAATCGTCTCCAAGGGCATAAAGCTGCTCGTCTTCTGGACTATAAGCTAAACCAACTCTAGAGTTAAAATTGACTCCAGTTTCACCCACTAAAGTTGCTTCTCCCGTGCTGGGCTCGATCATGTATAGGGCGTTATCTTCTCCGATAGCGAAGAGTGTATTCGTACTCTCATCTACGTCAGCTCCTTTCATGGAAACGGGGAATGTCGAACTATCGAAAGATGGGGTAAATTCTCCAGTTTCGGGGTTTAATGTTCCCAATCCCTCAGCAACACTAAATCCATAGAGGATTCCTTCTTGATGAGCAATAGCATGAATATCTGAAGCGGTTTGAGCACCTACTACTGTCGCTTGTCCTGTGGCTAGATCTACTGTAGACAAAGATTCTGGGTTAAGAGAATCGAACAAGTTAGAAGCAAACAAAGTTTCTTCGTCAGATGACTCGGTGAAGTCAGACGACAATCCACTAAAATCACTTTGCAGACCCAATTGACCAAAAGGTATTGCAGTTCCTTTTAAAGAGTTGATTGCATAAACGATATTGGTCGCACTGTCAATAGCGTAGAGTGTAGCCATAAAATCTCCTTAAAATTCGTTAAAGACTTTCAGTTTTAACCTCTGACTTTTTCAACTAACTTTTGGCTGAAAACCAGGATGGATAGTCGTAGCCAGCGAGATACGGACTCAGAGCGAAGATAAGAACTTAGCGTCTTTCTGAATCGCCTAACTATAGAATTTATTAGACTGAACTCATGCTATTTATTGTCCTTAACAAGATTAATTCTCAACTCTACCAATAAAGGAAAAGATAAGCCTCTTTTTGGCGAAATTTGAAACTTTTTTTCCCATTTATGCCCATCACGAATTAATAATTTCTAAAGAAATTCCCCCTGTAAATTTTGGCATGGTTTCTGCCGTAGGGACATAAAAGCTAGCGATTAAACAACTGTAGATTTGAATCCGAATCCCATTCTCATTGTTGGTCATTAGTCTGTTTAACTTTAAGTGCATCTTGAAAAATTTCCAAAGTAATTCTATCTGCCATCTTTGTACATATATCTCTGCTATCCCCCGTTAAACTCCTTTGTAACGGGGGAGTATGTCAATGGTCTTAAACTATAGCACTAGGGTTTTAGTAGGTGATCGCTGCTGTAACAGTTGGCTACTTCTGGGACTGTATTTTATCGTGACGATTAATAATAAATACTTCATGCTCTTTTGCTACTTTTTCTAATAACTGAAATAAGCTATTTCTTGCTTCAGTGGGTTATGTTATTTCATAACTGAACATAATCTTTATTTTTTGAGTTGATGCTGATGTACAGACTTATGTACATTATACTAATTTTCAGTAAAAAAGGATAAAATATTTGCATAATAAGTTCTTGCTATGGTCAAGAGAGTAACAACCAATGAATATTATCCTTAATTCTAAACTAGAAAACCTCATTCAAAAACAAATTATCTCTGGTAGATATACCAGTATTGATAATGTTCTCGAAGAAGCTTTAACTCTATTAGAAAAACGCAATGAATATGAGCAATGGATTGAAGAAATTGGTCAAAAAATTGACCTAGCAGCACAACAACTGGAGCGAGGAGAAGGAATGGATGGAGAAACTGCTATTAATCAATTGAGAGAAAATTTACAACAGAATAATTAAGAGTAATCATGACTCAATATATTATTGCACCCGCAGCTATTCAAGACCTTGAAATTATTACAGATTACCTCGCTAAAACAAATGTTAAAACAGCAGAAAAACTATTAAACCAATTTGAGAAAAAATGTCGTTATTTATTACAGTTTCCGAAAATTGGTCGTAGTTATAGCTATATTCGTCCTTATTTGCGAGGTTTACCTTTAAATGGTTACATTATTTTTTATCGTTTGAGTCAAGATAATATAGAAATTATGCGAGTTATTAAAGGTAATCGTGATTTAGAAGTTCTTTTTAATAGTGATGAAGAAGATTAAAACTTAAACCCAAAACTATCTTATATGAAGCGATCGCTACTGTAACAGTTAACTACTTCTGGGATTGTGTTTTATAGTTCGTTGGTGAACTTTTGTATTACTTGGAAAGAGGATAAGCTAACCTGTTATAACCTGTTATATAAATTGGGATTTAAACCATAGATGCTCAAGTTTTTAATAAGCGATCGCTGTTGTTATAGCTAACGACTTCTGGAATTATATTTTATAGTTCGTTGGTGAACGTTTGTATTACTTAGAAAGAGAAGTAAGTTAACCTGTTATAACCTGTTATATAAATTGGGATTTAAACCATAGATGCTCAAGTTTTTAATAAGCGATCGCTACTGTAATAGTTAGCGACTTCTGGGATTGTCTTTTAGAGTTCGTTGGTAAACGTTTGTATTAATTGGGAAGAATAGTAAGCTAACCTGCTATAGATTACTGGTCTTAAACTATAACACTAGGGTTTTGGTAGGCGATCGCTACTGTAATAGTTAGCTACTTCTGGAACTGTATTTTAGAGTTCGTTGGTGAACGTTTGTATTATTTGAGGCGATCGCCATGTTCTAAAGGGGGAACTTTTCTGGTAGATTTTGTGATGCTTTGTGTCATAATTTTTATTGTGGTGATAGTCCTAATTCTTTCCTAAAATCTGGATCATATTTTGCTTTTTCCCAATTCTTTGATTGTTTAATTTGTTGTGGTGTTATGTTTTTTGCTTCAGTAAAATCAGCTTCTGAAATATCGGCATTACTAAAATTAGCGTAATTGCTCACCGCAATAAAGAATCTCTCTTGACAACATAGAGGTAAAATCGGGCATTTTTATGTATAGTGGGATTTATGACCACAAATGCCACCATTAATTCAGAGC
>JASJDW010000341.1 GCA_030064955.1 Crocosphaera sp. | reverse complement strand
TTACCCATGAGCGATCGCTCATGGGTAAAAAAACATCTAGACCCCGAAGAAGAAAAACTACGGGTTTCAACTTAGACGCGGCTGAATTTAAAACTATATTAATTTTAGTTATCTAAAGCTAAAGAGCGATAACGTGCTACCACACTATCAATGCCATGATAAGAACCACACATTTTTCGAAGACCTGTAAAGGCAGTTCTGCCATGAAGTAAACGCCAGTTATTGAATATTAAGAGATTACCAGGAGTCAACTTGAAGCGGTACTGTCGCTGGGGATCATTTGCCAGTTGATAAAATTTGGCGTAAGCATCATAAAACTGTTTTGTCTTCTCATAGCCATACCAGAACTTACCCCTATCAGCGTTATTGAAGCAAATCTGTTGTAATTCGCCATTATTATTAGTCTGGATGACAGGTTTTTGAGAGCAATAGGAAATATCTGTATTGATGCATTGATAGGGAACCTTCTGGGAGGTCAAAATCTGATAAGACTCTGGTTCAGATTCTCTCATATCTTTGGCAATGGCAAATCCATCAACTAATAAACTGTCACCTCCTGTACCATCATGCATCAAACAATGGAAGGTCTGTAGGTAGGGAGCATGATCGTAGTAACAACAATCATTATGGGGACCAATATATTCACAACCATAGGCTGAATCCTCTTCAGCAAGATCATTCTCAAATTCCCAAAAATCACCCCAGTGCGAATTAAAGTACGGTCCTAAATTCTCTAAGAATTGATCCGTTGCCTCGCTATTGGCAGGACAATTTTCAACTAAACAAAAGCCATAATGTTGAACCTTGAGCAGCAATTCCCGTAACTGGCTATCAGTCGGTGTTTCTGAATAGGCGACTTGCAAATCGGATAGTTCAAAATTGACTTCTGACCACAATCTTGGTGAAAAAGACAACAAGTCACGGTGAGGATTCGCACCTAATAGATCTTGTAATGAATAGCGACTAACAATACCAGTGCCCCAATCTATTTGAACAAAGGAATTATCTTCCCCCAGAATCGCACTTGCGGGAGAGACTTCTGCCTCAGAAAATACATCAACTGTCCGTTGCTGCGTCTCTACAGAAAAAGAATGGGATTCCGTTGCGTGATCGCGTATCCAGATCCAGGGAAACAGTTCTGATACATAACCATCTGATAACTTAATCTTTAGACCTTCCTGATTAACTTGTATATCTGCTATTTGGTCTGGTCTGTCTGCTATTCGTTTCTCAATTGTTGGCACTTGCAAATACCCCATAACTAAATTCACAAAAGAGCGCCTAAATGCTCACAAACCTCTGGGCTAAATTCTTGATCGGCTTTTAAATTCCAAATATAAAATAGAGATTGGCGATCGCGATTTAAAAACTCGATTCCGATCCAAAAACAGTCCTTCCCCCCAGGATGATCGGGCCATTTGACAAGATTTGCCATACAAACCTGTGACCATTTGACATGAACATGAGCCTGATTTTGGGGAAAAAATAAACGATCTTCGTTGGCAATCGACTGTATTTTAATCAGACCATAGAGATCTGTTGATATACCATCTTTACAGCCTGTAGAGTATAACAATCTATCACACTTGGATAAACTTTCAAACAAGAGGCGCTGCTTATTGGAACAAAACTTTTCCGTAATCTGAGCATAGGTCTCAGTTACAAGAATATCCTCAAATACCTTGGTTTCACTCACACAGAATTACCTCCGATTGTTGCACATAAACTAAGAAAGTCGAGATAGTTAGCATAGGCAAGTATTTGACTGCGCTTGGCATCGGGAGCTGGTATATATGCAGGTCGGTAATGGAGCATTCTTCGATTGTTCCAAACTACTGTGTGACCAGGCTCCCAATATACAGCGTGACCCATTTCGCCTTTCTCTTCAATGCTGTTGCAGAAATGCTTAAAGTCTGACAATGCTGTCAGCATTCGCTTGGTGTCTTGGGGTTCTAGATTGGGCAGATGATAATTAGTTTGCTCGAAACGAATCTCCTCTAATTCACCATAATAATTGAAGGAAAATATCGGCTTGAGAGATCGGTAATAAGCTGGATTCTCAGGATTAGGTCGTCTGTCAGTAGAAAATACCACTGGCAATTCACACAATGTTTTAAAGGATTGGGGGTAAAGGGCTTTAAATTCCTGAGCTACTTGGATGCCATCAAAAAAGACAGTTTCCCCTCTGGATTTAATCTTCTCGTACTCCACGCATTCGAGTAGAGCTATCCCTGGAGTCGCATCCCAAAAAGAGTAGTCAATATGTGAGTGTAGTATGGCATTAGAGCTTGCTGGATGTTGATACTCCGCTACTATCTCTTCTCCCGTGAGTGACTGATAGGTATCATCTTCATTTTCAATTCTGACATCTATCCGATTAAAGGAAGCATCTCCATAGTGAGATACTTGCAAACCTCCTGTGATGTTACACAGCTTATGGATTGGCTTTTTGTCAAACGGGTCGACCGGATCAACAGGAGTTCCCGTTACCAGAGCAATACCATATTTTCTGACGGTGTGTAGATACTTAGCTCTCAGGCTTAGGTTATCGATTATTTCTGCGTAATCAAATGTGGGAATAGACTCATCACTACCTAGCACAACAGACAATGATGACTCGACTGCTGAGGAAGAAGGTGGTATACAATGTCCTAATGCCTTGCTAATTTTCTTATTGCTATTTTGCAATAAACTTTCGTAAGTGAATGCAACTTCAGTGTCATTAGACAAAACAATGACCAAAGAATCAGGCATAATCTTCAAATCTACGATCTTGAATTCATCGCGAATTAGTTCATAGCCAACCCTGATCCCATAATTGGTCACGGATTGACTATGCTCATTAACTAGCCATTCCACAGTATATTGGGACGAGCTATCTGGTTCTCCCCAATTGATGTCGAGGATTTTTCCCTGCTCATCAACGGTAAGGGTAATATTTATCTCAGTTCCAGCGATCGCAATTTTACCTTGGCGTTTCAGAATTTTATCGCTTTTATCAATTACTGTTTCTAATGTATTGCTCATAATTAGGCTTTAGCTTTCATTTCTCCCTTTGTTTAAGCTGTTATGCATTTATTTCGACCGCTCACAAGCCTTGCTGTAATAGGTCTGGGCTTTAAAAATCCCAATATAAATGCGTGTCAGCTTATTATCTTGGGTATTGTACCTCATTTTTCTGCAATAATCTACTAAAAACACAGAAGGAAAAAAATGATGGAAATTCCTGTTTCCAGCCTTGTGGAGTTGTCTAAACAAAAATGGGTACTCATCAAAGACCATGTATTTCAGACTCCACTGATGTTCTCTCCCCATTTCAGTCAACAGTATGGATGCCAAGTTTTTCTGAAACTGGAAAATAAGCAACTTACTAATGCCTTTAAAATCCGCGGGGCATTTGGTACGTTATTATCCCTTTCCCCAACAGAACAAAAAGCAGGAGTTGTTACTGCTTCAACGGGCAATCATGGTATTGCCATGGCTTATGCCAGTCAGCAATTAGGGATTTCCTGTGAGATTTTTGTTGCCCAACAGACTCAAGCCCAAAAGGTTAGTCGATTACGAGAGATGGGAGCATCTGTCCACCTTCACGGAACACCAGGAACCGAAGTTGAGACCTATGCCCGCACAACAGCAGAGCAAACTGGACGGATTTATGTTAGTGCTTACAATGATCTAGACATTATTGCTTCCCAAGGAACTATTGGGTTTGATCTGCTAGAGCAGATTCCCAATGGTAATTGTGATGCTGTTTTTGTGCCGATTGGAGGCGGCGGCTTAATTGCGGGAATTGCGGCTACGATGAAAGCTAAGTTGACCGACGTAAATATTTTCGGATGTCAGCCAATACGCAGTGCTTGTATGGCAGAATCTGTAAAGGCAGGCCATTTGCTTCAAGAGTTTCGCAATGAAGAGACTTGTTGTGATGCGATCGCTGGTTCCATTGAACCAGGTGCCATTACCTTTCCTTTGTGCCAAAAGCTTGTCGATAAGTTCATTTGCGTTGAGGATGAGCCTATTTTAAAGGCAGTGAAAGATATCAATAAGATTCACAACATGATTGTGGAAACCTCTTCTGCTATTACTCTAGCGTGCCTTTCTGAAGTAGCTGAGCAGCTACAGGGGAAAACGGTTGTCTTAGTTTTATCGGGTTCCAATACATCAAAAAAATAGAATATCCATGGCTAAGAAAAATGCTAATTATCACAACTGAGAAATCAATGTCAAAAACTGTAGCATTATGGACTGCACCTAGGTCTTGCTCAAATGCTTTTCTTAAAACTTTTTCTCAAAGAAAAGACACTGCAATATTACACGAGCCTTTTGGGGATATCTATTACTTTAGTAAATGGCGACGCTCAAATATTTTAGGAGATGATCAAACACGACTTAACATTAACAAACAAACAGTAATTAATAGAATTAAATCTAAAATAGCTCCTTTGGTATTTTTTAAAGATTTTGCTTACGAAGCACTACCTTATGATATCGATCAAAGTTTTTTGAATTGTTGCACTAATACTTTTCTGATCCGTAATCCCCAAGAAGTAATTGATTCTTGGTATCGTGTAGGAGCTTATTATCCCACTGAGGAGGAGTTAGGCTTTGTCGCCTTAGAGCGAATGTGGAATATAGTGACCAAAGAGTTAAAACAAAAACCCATTTTAGTAGAAGCTAATCGTTTTCGTCAGGAGCCAGCAAAAATATTGAAGTCTTATTGCCAACAAATTGGCGTAGAATTTGAACCAACAATGCTTGAATGGGATGATAGTACTATTACACAAGGACATTCTCATCCACCAGAGTTTCACCAACAATGGCGTAAAACTTTGCATAGTAGCAAAACAATATTACCACCTAACAATATTGAGGTAAAAATTCGTGTTGAAGATCGAGAAATGATTGAACGTGCGATGATAATTTATCAAAAATTAAGCCCCTTTGCTTTATGAAAAACAATACATATAAGTAATGACAATATTAGTGATCTTAGAAATAGGTTTATTAGATACTGATAATTGGTTTATACAATTAATTTTAGAATTAAAAAAATCTCTGCCCAAGAAAGATTTACGAGTTTTTCCTGATTGTGGAAATCCTGAAGATATTGAGATCGCATTAGCCTGGAA
>JASJDW010000340.1 GCA_030064955.1 Crocosphaera sp. | reverse complement strand
TCGAGAACAACATCGTGCAGACGATTGCATCCGGTGTGAACGGCGCTGCGTCCGGCATGATGTTCTCGGTGCCGGCGATCTTTCTCCTAGGCTACGGCGACCGCTTCGACCCGGTTCTCCTGACGTTCGGTTGCATCGCCGGTGCGTTTCTGGGTATTGCCTTCATCGTCCCGCTCAGGAAACACATGATCGACTACGAGCGTCTGACCTACCCGGGCGGGGTCGCGGTGGCGACAATACTCAAGTCGCCGGGCGCCGGCGTGCGCAAGGCGATTATCCTGGTCATTGCCGCACTCGTCAGCGCGACCGCGCACGCCATCTCGATCAAGACCGGCGTCTCCAACTGGAACTTCGGCGCGCTCATCGGCATACCGGAGTTCATGAACGGGATCTGGTACCTGTCGCTCATGACGATCGGCGTCGGTTTCATCGCCGGCCGTGGCGGTATCGCCTTTATTGTCGGCGGCTTTGTTGCCTACTGGTTCCTGTCACCGATGCTGTCGGTCACCAACAGTTTCCCGATCGATGAGGCCGGGGCAGTCGTCAGTGCGCCCGATTCGCTTCGCCTCATGCTGTATCGACCGCTCGGCATCGGCATGTTGATCGGCGGCGCCATCATGGGTGTCGTTCTCGCCGCACCGCTGATCAAGAGCGCCGTCAAGTCAATGCAGAAGGCCTCCGAAGTGGAGTCTCGCGTCGGCGGCGACGAGATGCCGATCAAGCTTCTGTATATCGCCGTCGCTGGCGCCGTTGTGCTCCTGACCTTCATGGCGGTGACCGCCGTTGAGTCGATGTCGATCGTTGGCGGCATCACGATGGCCTTACTCGGCACGCTCTGGATCTGGATGGCCGGCATCATCCTGTCCGAAGCGATCGGCCGGACCAACTGGTCGCCGCTGTCCGGCATGACCCTCGTGGGTATCACGCTGCTGATCGTGCTTACACAGGCGCTGGGTATGGATCGAGCCGACTCGATTATCGCCGCCATCATGGTGGGCGCCGCGATGTGCGTCGCCATGTCCCAGGCGACGGACCTGATGCTCGATCTCAAGACCGGCTACCTGGTCGGCGCCACACCTCGCATGCAGCAGCTCGGTCAGTTCATCGGTGCCTGGCTCGGCCCGATCGTCGTCATCCTGGTGATCTTCGCTTTGCACGAAGCTTACGGCCTGGGCAGCGACCGCCTGCCGGCGCCGCAGGCGCAGGCGCTCGCGAGCACCGTCGACGGCATCATGGGCGGCGACGTGCCTGCAGAGAAATACGCCGCCGGTGCTGTGCTCGGCGCCGTCCTGTCCGCGCTGATGGGTGGCCTCGGCATCACCGTCGGCCTGGGCTTCTACCTGCCGTTCAACATCGTCCTGACCTACTCGCTCGGCACGCTCGCGAGGGAACTCGCCAACCGGTTCAAGGGCAAGGACTGGTCAGACAACGTCGGGATACCGATTGCGGCAGGGTTAATCGTTGGTGAGGCGCTCGTCGGAGTCGGCGACGCGATAACGATGGTCATCCAGGGAGCGGCGCAATGACGACCAGTATGAAGAACATCGCGTACGCACTGCTCGCCGCCGGCTTCCTGGGCGGCGCCTATGTCACCGCGCTCGATATCGAGAGCGTCAATTGGTTCTGGTTCGGTATCGCCGCGGTCGCGGCTATCGCCGGCGTTGTTCTCGCCAAGCGTGCCGACAAGGCGATTGCGACGTCCGGCGAGATGCTCAAGAACAACCGGAACAAGCTCAATGAATCTCTCGACAACATCGTGCGGGAGCTCGAATCCCTGGCCGACGGTCCGGAGCTCAAGGGCGAAGCCATGCGTGACTTTATCGACGACAAGCTCCGCCCGGACTTAAGGCGCTTCGCCGAGGCGCGGCAGAGCATGGTGCATCTCTACAGCCTGCAGGTGTACGCCGACATCATGAGCGAGTTCGCCGCTGGCGAGCGCTACCTCAATCGCGTCTGGTCGATGACGGCGGACGGCTACGATGAACAGGCCAAGGTCTATCTCGAACGCGCCATAGCGCAGTTCGAGGATGCGAAGAAGGAGCTGGCGGAGGCGGGTGCTGCGCAACACTGACGGTCCATCAGCAGCGTTGTTCCTGGAAGTGTTGTAGCCTGACGTCCCTGAGAACCGACCAAGAGTATTCAACCAGAGTATACTTTGACCGATTGTACCGATTCGTAAGGGCATGAGCCGTATATCCCACGATTGCGGCACGGGTTTGGACGGCGCCCAATTAATTGTTAGATTAGCGATCCATTTAAGAAGGAGAACAAGAAGTGGCAGGAAAGTTTGAGTGTTACAAAGACAAAGCCGGGGAGTTTCGTTTCCGTCTGAAAGCAGGCAACGGCGAGACCATCCTCTCGAGCGAGGGTTACAAGTCGAAGTCAAGCTGCACCAACGGCATCGAGTCTGTGAAGAAGAATTGCCTGGACGAGGCGTGCTTCGAGAAGAAGACGACGGCCAGTGGCAAATTCCGCTTCAACCTGAAAGCTCGGAACGGGCAGGTGATTGGCACGAGCCAGAACTACGCATCAGAGTCGTCTCGCGACAATGGCATCGGAGCCGTTGGCCGGGCAGCCAAGGATGCAGCTGTCGTCGAGGTGGACTAGCCTGATCGGCTGTCGACCCAACCGATAGTCCAGAAGTCGGCCCCTGACGGGGCCGTTTTCTTTTTGGGCAGCAGGTTCAGGTCACGCGACCGGAACCCACACCAACTTGGCCTCCGCCACCCGGATGTCGGTCTTCTCGAGGCCAATCTGCAGCGGTTCAATAGCTTCGGCCAGTGCGTCATGTTCTTCCTGGATGTTGATCAGCTCGTCTTCCAGGTCGCGTTCCAGCTCGATCAGGTCTCTGCGCTTGGCGTCAGCTTTCTGTTTCGCGGTTTCGAGCCGCAACTTGGCTTTCTTCGATGCCGCCCTTCGGGTTGCAGCCCGGCTCAGTGTTCTGGAGCTCATCCTTCCTCGCAGCAATCCGCCCAGCAGGTCACCGACGCCTGACATGACTTCGGACTGGGTGCGGGCTGACGCATCCACCTCCAGCTCCGCCACCCGCGCATCGGCTGTCGAAATCTGGTCCTGCAGGCGATCTATCCGGTTCGCGTACCTCTGTCGCAGTTGGCTGACCTTGGCGTCGGCGGCCTGGTCTGCGGCTTGCTCGCAGCGCTTCCTGAAATCCTGCTCACTCTCGTCGACGCGGGAGTAAAGCTTGAGGCCGGGGCACTTCCAGATCTCGATGCTGCGGTTGGCGGCCAGGTAATTCTTGACACCGGAACGCACGCCCGTCCAGAACGTCTTGTTCTGGAGCTTGGTGTTGCCCAGTTCGTAGCTGGCCCCGGCGGGTGCTTCTGGTTTGAAGTCCCGGTCGTCGTGGTCGACGGACAGGACATCTTCGACATCGATAAGGCCGTCCAGCGGGAAGATCACCGCCTCGTAGGTTTCATTGTGGCTGACCTTGGCCCGTGTTTCGTCATACAGCAGTTGCACGGTGACCGCGGCGGCCGGCGCCAGAACCGTTCCGGTCGGATCGGCACCCAGGTCTGCGGCCCAGGGCGCGGCTGCGTCCAGGTAGGCCACCTCAATGCCTGCGGCAACGCTCGGGGCGATTGCCGCCGGGGCATCCGTGGCCGGCACATCCGCACTGGCTGCAGGCGCCGGAGCCTCCGGCGCTGCCGCGGCTTCCGTCCTGTATGGCGCCATCAACGACGTCACCTGCTTTCGCGTAAAGGGACCGAAGCGGAAACACATCGAGTGTCTGCGGCTCAAGATCGTCTGTCGGTTCTTCTTGGCGAGGTGCATCACGAACTGTCGTTTCGCGAGGTTGGAGATCGTTGCGCTCAGATCAGGCATGCCACCTGATATTCCGTCGAGGATGCGACGTTTGTCGTTCTCTGTCTGCAGGCGCCCGACGATCCACGTACCTGCGTTCGACATGGCTTTGTAGTCGAGGTCGACCGGGTTCTGGGTGACGAGGACCAGCCCGACACCAAACGCCCGGGCCTGTTTGAGAATCGTCAGGATCGGTTTCTTGGATGGCGGCTCGGCGGACGGTGGCGCATAGCCAAAGGCCTCGTCCATGTAGATCAATGCGCTCAATTCGGACGTACCCGGTTTCGATCGCATCCAGGTGACCACTTTGGACAGGAGTAGCGTGACGACGAACTGTCGTTCCTCCTCGTTGAGGTGCGCCATGTAGATGATCGCGCAGGGGGTCTTGCCGTCTTTCCCGAGCAGGCTCTCGATGTCGAGCGGTTCGCCCTCGAGCCACGATGCCATCGACGGAGACGCCAGGAGACTGTTGAGCTTCATCGCAAGCTTCATGCGTTCTTTCTCGGGGAAGAACATCTCCAGGTCGAACACACCGAGCTTGCGAAACGGCGGTTTCGGGATCTGGCCGACCAGGGTCGCCAGGTCGAGATCTTTGCCCTGGCGCCACCAGGTTTCGATGATCGTGGCGATGAGTATGTGTTCCTGCCCGGACACCGGGTCGGATTTGATGTCCGCCAGCACGAGAATCGACGATACGATGCCTTCGATCTCATCGCGGAGGGTCTCGGCGCTGTCCCGCCAGTCGAGGTCGGGCGCTTTCAGCGACCCCAGTATGTTGATTGGCAAGCCAATCAACGAGCCCGGCGTGTAGATCTTGAAATCGGTGTTGTCGCGAAGCCTGGCGATTCGCTCCGGAGTGATGCCGTCCCCGGCCAGGTCGGCCTGGCGTTCCGCCGACTCCTTGGCAGCGAGGTCGCGCACGGTGACACCCTTGCGCTTGGCCTTACCCTTGTCCATCCACGGCTCTAGGTCGTCGGCGGTGCTGTCGGGGAAGTTGAGCAGGATATTGCCCATGTCGCCCTTCGGATCGAGGATCAGGGTGGGCGTTCCGCCGAGCAGGGCCTCTTCCAGCATATTAACGCCGAGCCCGGTCTTGCCCGAACCGGTCATACCGAAGATGACGCCGTGGGTTGTCAGGGCGCTGGCCTTCAGCAGTACAGGCTCGCCGCCCTCGCTTTCCCGGCCGATGTAAAGCTGGCCTTTCTTATCTATTTCCATACGGCAACGTTACCAAATACGGGCGGGTCGAATGGCATGATTCGACTCGCATCGAGGCATAGGCTAAGCCAA
>JASJDW010000068.1 GCA_030064955.1 Crocosphaera sp. | reverse complement strand
GGGAGATTATTTAAAAGCTTTTTAAAGCAAATAAAGACAATTTAGACCATGCGAACATAATCATATTATGTATTCTCATTATTGTCTGTGTTTCACCCCAAGACCATTTTCAGGATCAAAAAATTGCAACTTCACATCTCAACACTCAGTATTAAAACGCCATTCATAGATTCCTCTGGGACTTTGGAATTCAATAACGGGAACTGCTTGATCAAAAACATCAATTCTTATTCATTCACTGTAACATAGGTATCCTAATTATTATAGCCTAAAAAACTGAGTTACTATTTCTCTCCTGACTCCTGTATTCTGAACTCCTTCTTAAATAAAATAATTAACAATGAGAACTAAATATTTATTCTTAAGTATCCTATTAATCATCCTATTATTAATCAACGGTTGCGCTAGTAATCAAATTGATAATTTTGAAACTACCCAAACATCCCTAGAAGGAGAAGTTTTAGTTTGGACAGAAATTCCTCTAGGACTCACAGAAGAACAAAGTGCTTATTTTGAGGACATTGTTAGTGATGCTATGACACTGTTTACTAAACTCAATCCTGGTGTAAAAATATCACTGAAGTTTGTGTTACCTGATGAACAATTATCTAAGTTTAGTCAAGAAATTGTCAGAGGTGCCGGTCCAGATATTTTTGCGGTTTCTTTAATCAACGACAAAATTTCTCCACTGGTTCGTTCAGGTTACTTAAAAAGTTTAGATAAAGAGGATGTCGATTTATCTCAGTTTCGACCAGAAACCCTGCAACAAGTTAGCTATCAAGATCAACTTTATGCCATACCTGTACGTTTAGCAACCCAAGTCCTTTGTTATAACAAAAACAAAGCACAAGAAATTCCCAAAACCTTAGATGAGTTAATTCTACAAGCTCGTCGAGGTTATTCAGTGGGACTGCATTCTCAGTTGGATACTGCATTTTGGGGGACAGGGGCGTTTGGGGGTCAATTATTTGATGAATCAGGGCGCATTATTTTAGGAGAAAATCAAGGTTGGATACAGTGGATGCAATGGCTAAAAAATGCCCAACATGAACCTAATTTTTATTTGATTGAGGATGTTGCAACCCTACAAAAAGCCTTTATTGAGGGGAGGTTAACTTACATGACTTGTTCATCAGGTTGGCTACCTTTGCTTAGTGAAGCATTAGGAACCAATAATTTAGGCATTGCTTTATTACCGGGTCGAGAAAATCAGCCAGCCACTCCTCCGTTATGGACAGTTGGTTTTATTTTTAATCGGGCTTCTAGTGAAAATCAACATCAATTAGCGTTAAAAATTGCTCAGTTTTTAACCAATGCTCAATACCAACAACAATTACAGGTTAAAGCAGCCTTTCTCATTCCTGTGAATAAAAATGCTCAGGTTGATGCTAGTTTGTTTCCTCGGCAAGCGGTATTATTTGAACAATCTAAAACAGGGATTATTGTATCTTTGGATCAACTAGAGAAAAATCAAGCTATCTTTGAATATGGTTATTTTCTCTATGACCAAGTGATAGCAGGAGAAATGACACCAGAACAGGCTGCTTTCCAAATTCAAACAGCCGTAAATGCTCAATTTAATTAAAGGTAGTAGGGAACATCTATGAATAAAAACTTGATACTTGATCCCAGTTATTTTTGGGAGGAATGGTTAAAAATGATAGTTATTTTACAACGTCCGGCTGTTCAATTACAATTATTTGCAATTACCATTACCCTTGTTCTGATGTTTCTTATTTCTCAATGGTTATGGTACAAATTTAAACAGCGATTTCCTGATATTACTTACTTTGAAGAAAAAAATAAAGAATGCTATTATCAACAGATTATGGCTGCTCTATTTTACTATCTTCTTTTTCCAACTGTTAGTTTAATTGCTATTAGTTTATGGAAATTTATTTTTTTCAAGCAAGAGTGGTTTGCTGGGTATTTAATTGATACGATTCATCTGTTATGGATATATATATTTTATCGATTTTTTTTAGTGACTCTTTATGCTTTATTCAATCATAAGACAGTTGAACATTATCATCATCGCTTTTTTGCTCCTCTATTTTCTTTCTTAGTTATTTTACATATTATCCATATCATAACTGATTTTGACACAATATTTCGTGTTTCCTTTTTCCCATTATTTGATCAGTCAGTAACATTAGGAGATATTATTGTTACCGTTGGTGGACTTTATTTTTGGATAACGGGATGTTCTCTTGTGGAAAAGGTATTAATTTACCTTTTTGCTAAGGAAATACGCACCGATCAAAGGGCTGTTCAATCAGTTTCCTTAGTGCTGCGTTACTTTTTAATTGGATTAGGAATAGTGCTTATTTTTGGTTATGTTGGTATTAGTCCTACTGCGTTAGCTGCGATTACTGGTGGTTTATCTGTGGGTATTGGTTTCGGTTTAAAAGAAGTCATTAGTAACTTTGTTAGCGGGTTGTTTTTATTGTTTGAAGGGGCTTTAAAACCCGATGATGTTATTAGTATTAATAATGAAATGAGTCAGGTTAAAAAATTTGGAGTTAGGGCGACAACAGTACAAGTTATTAAAGATAATTCTGAAAAGATTATTCCCAATCAAACTTTTTTTACTCAAGAAGTAACCACTTTTACAGGGAGTGATCCTTTAGTCTATCGTTCTGTTGTTGTAGGGGCAAACTATAATTGTGATCCTCAACAAGTTATTAGAATTTTATTGAAAGTTGCTGATAATAATCCTAATATTTTAGAATATCCTAGACCTGTTGCTTTTGCCCTTGAATTTGGAGATTCTAGTATTAATTTTGAACTGAAATTTTGGATTGATGATCCTTTAATTAGTAAACAAGTAACCAGTAGTTTAATTTGTGATATTTGGAAAGCATTTAAGAAAAATGAAATTGAAATTCCTTATCCTCAACGAGATTTACATATTATTAACGGTATTCACAATAATCATCATGAAGCTATAGACATAGCAAACTTGTGATCAAGATCAATCGAATTCAGTACGTAGATCACTGCATTAGATAAATTATTTGCTTGTAAGATTCTTATGTTATACTAGGAAAAATACGGTTGCTTTCTGCTATTTTTACTGATATTTAAGGATGTTTATATCATGTCGTGGTTTAAAAAAGTTATTTTCTCTTCTCGTATTATTCAATTTTTATTGGGTTTAGTATTCTTTTTGGTTTTAAGCGAAAATTGGCTAAATTATACATCTTTAAATGCAACTACAGCGTTTACAGAATTATGTTTAAATCAAGAACAATTATCAGAAAAAGCGCAGTACACTGTATCAATTTTATTAGAAAAAGCTCATAATACTGATTGTGAAATTGCTGCACGTCACTTAGCAAAATTAGATCAGCTAGATTTATCCGCTACAAATATTGAAGACTTAACCCCATTATCTTCCTTTCAAAGACTCACTGAATTATATCTAGCAGATAATCAAATAGCTGATATTACACCCCTTTCATCTTTAAAAAGAATTGAAAAATTAGAGTTATCTAATAATAATATCAGTAATATTGCAGCACTATCTAATATGAAAGAATTAGATACACTATGGATGTGGAATAATCAAGTTAGTAATCTTCAACCTCTATCCCAACTAACTAAGATGACTCATCTCTATTTACCTTTCAATAGAATTGTCAATATCGATCCTATTGGTTCATTAAAAAAATTACAAGTGATTATTTTTGATAATAATAAAATTACTGATATTTCTGCTTTATCACATTTAAAAAAATTAACAGGAGTCTCTTTACTTAAAAATAATATCAAGAATATTAGTAGTTTAGAAAATCTTGAGAAAATGAAAATTTTTATTGCTGCTGATAATCACATTAATGATCTAAATCCTTTACAGAACTTATCAAAACTTACCGTATTAATTCTAGATAGAAATTTAGTTCATGATCTGAGTCCATTATCTAACCTTTTAAATTTAGAAAAAGTTTATTTATCTGATAATCGTATTATTGATATTACTCCATTATCTTATTTAAGTAAGTTATCCAAAATTCAACTTAATAATAATAAAATTAAAGATATTTCATCACTCAATTTATTAAACCAGCTAACCTCGCTTGATATTTCCAATAATCCACTGAATCGCTTAAATTGTCCAATTGAACCTGATTCGATTTGTCATTTTTAAAATTTTTATTATCTAAAAAAGTCTGCTAAATTTAGCAGACTTAAACCTAAAAATAAAAGAGTATTCAATATTAAGCTGTAATTTCTTCAGATTTGATTCCTCTATTATCTAATAGTCCTTGTAACTGATTTTTCTCATCTTTACTGAGAGAAGTTCTTAACATTTTCGGCTTTGGTTTTAAGTTAACTTAGTTTAAGTTAGTTTTCTTGGTTACTGACTGATTGATTGATAGATTTATACTCAATTAGTGCCACTCGTTTTCCGAAAAACCGACTCAAATAAAAGCTAAGCTGACCTTGAAATTGAGGAAATTTCCCTAAGACTACAAATAGACCATAGAGAAACGCCTCTTTGTCATTACAATTTTCACTTTTTTTCCCTTGATAAATCCGATAAGCTAACAAAGGATAGCAGAACAATAAAATTAGACTCCATCCCCGAGTAAACCAAGCTAAAATAGCGATCATTAGGGGAAGAAGCCCTCCCCACAATTTAATACTTAAGCTCTCCTTAACCCAATGGTATTCTGGTGGTTTCCCATGTAACCAAGCTCCCTCAGCATAAGCATGGCCTCCTCGAATATTCCTCCTCCACCACTGATTAAATTGGGTTATTTCAGCATCATGGAGAGCCATGTCACCATTAATTCGCCAAATTTTCCATCCCTTCTGACGCAGTCTCACACATAATTCAGGTTCTTCTCCAGCAATCAGTTGAGGATTAAATCCGTTTACCTGCTGAAACGCCTCAACTCGCATCATGGCAAGGCCACCACAAGCTTTGATTTCTCCGAGTGTCCCTCTCCACTCCAGATCACACAATAGATTATAGATCGACCGTTCTGGGAATCGCTCACGTAATCTACCACAAATAACCGCTCTATTCGGGTGGTTGTCTAATTCCTTCCTAGCTAACTCGAGCCATCCTGGGACGATTTCACAGTCTCCATCAACAAATTGGACATACTTGATGTGGGGATTAATTTTCAGGAGATGCTCAAATCCAACATTTCTCGCACGTGCTGCAGTAAAAGGAATAGAAAGATCTAGCTCAACTACCTGTGCTAGTAGAGATTGAGCCATTTTCACACTTCCATCAGTTGAACCAGAATCCACATAGACAATTGTGTTTTCTTGTCCAGACAATGATAAGAGACACTTATGCAGTCGTTCTCCTTCATTGCGCCCAATGACCACTATACCTAGATCCTTATTGTGTGGTTTCATATTTCCCATTGGAGGTCTATTTGATACTATTGATGAAGTTGTTACCTATCAGTTTCTTATGCTATCTCAAAATCATGCCAATACATCAAGTTCTCTCATAATTGTTATTGTTAATTACCGTACGCCTAAACTTACAATTAACTGTCTAAACTCATTAATTGAAGAAGTCCAGTCATTATCACGTACACGAGTTGTCGTTGTTGATAATTGTTCTAATGATACTTCGGTCGAACAAATTAGAGACACTATAACAGCTAGAGGTTGGAGTAATTGGGTATCAGTTATTGCCTCAGATTACAATGGGGGTTTCGCATTCGGTAATAACTTAGCAATTAGGGCAATTCTACAATCACCTTCGGCTCCTGAGTATTTTTTATTGCTTAATCCAGATACGATTGTACATTCAGGGGCAGTAAAAACTTTAGTCGATTTTATGAATAACCATTCTACTGTAGGCATTGCTGGTAGCCGTTTAGAGGAGAAGGATGGAACCCCTCAGAACTCAGCCTTTAGGTTTCATTCTATCTTAAGTGAGTTAGATAGGGGTTTGCGGCTTGGGATAGTGTCAAAGTTGTTATCTAAATGGATTGTTGCACCTACGATTTCTGAAGTAGCCTGTCAAACAGATTGGGTTTCAGGAGCAAGCATCATTATCCGTCGGGAGGTATTTGAGGATATTGGTCTAATGGACGAAGGCTATTTTATGTATTATGAGGAAGTGGATTTTTGTTTGCAGGCTAACAAATCTGGTTGGACTTGCTGGTACGTTCCTGACAGTAAGGTGATCCACTTAGTAGGACAAAGTACAGCAACGGCAAATACTGAAGGTTTACCTAAGCGCTTACCTCCATATTGGTTTCATTCTCGACAACGTTATTTCTTGAAAAACCATGGTTTGCTCTATGCAATTTCAGCAGATTTTGTTTGGTTTTTAAGTTTTATATTGTGGAAGATTCGTGCAACTATTCAAGGTAAGTCTGATCAAGGGCCCCCATATTTGTTAATAGATTTTGTGAAAAATAGCATTGTTAGTTATCGATTATTCAATGTGAGTTCGATGAACTGGAGACATAGTACAAACTAAAGCAGCAGCGGTGCAACTGCGATCGCAGAGCGTGACCATCAGTTTTTGCAACACCACCTTCACCTTCCACTGCACCAATATCAACGCTTTCACCTTTAATGCGAGCATCTCCTCTGCCATCAAAGGGCCATGGTTCGGTTACATCACCATTGTCATTGAGATCAATGCTATCGGTGGGTACATTGTCATTATTTCCGGCATCAATTAGAGGGCTACCCGGCAGAGGAGCAGCGGTCAAGCGGTTGCCACCATTATCTTGTAAAACGCCTAACAAGGGGTCAACATTCACTAAATCACTATCTCCAAAATACTCGCCACCGCTAGTATTACCGATTAAATTGTTATTTTGGCCTTCGTACACCCCATCGCCATTCACAGAGCCATAAATGTCGGAATCTTCTCCTAGGCCAGTTTTGTTCTCGGCAAAAACACTATTTTGAACCAGGGTATTTCCGCCGGGTATATACATCCCTCCACCGTCACCATTGCCATCGACATCGGCATCAGCAAGATTACGAATCACGGTACTATTGAGCATGGCATCCCTAGAAGAGAACCAGGTGAAAAACATACCCCCACCATCATCATCCGATGTGTTGCCAGCTATGGTACTGCCAACCATATAAACAGAACCGCTACTACTATAAATCCCCCCACCCCTTCCTGTTTTTGCTTTACCATTGGTAATGGCATGATTCCTGGTAATGCTACTATTGGCGATGTTTAGGGTTTGACGATTGTAGAAACCACCGCCATTGCCATTCATAGCTCGATTGCCATCAATATTACTGTTAATCACTATCATCATCCCGCGATCGAAGAAAACCCCTCCTCCATCTTCAGCTTGATTATTAAGAATTTGAGTGTTTCTGAGAACTAAGTCCCGTTCGTTGTGGATACCACCACCGTGATCAACAGCTTGATTATTGGCAATGACAGAATCATTGATCGTTACACTTCCCACCAATTCTTTTTCAATATGAATGCCACCACCATCGCTATAGGAACCTGTGGTTCGGTTGTTTTTGATGGTGGAATTTTCGATGAGAGTCTCACCCCCTAAATACAAACCACCCCCTACTTTTTGAGCGGTGTTGCTATCAAGAACAGTATCAGTTAACTCCAAATTTCCTAATACCCCTTGGGCAATACCGCCTCCCCAATAAGCTTCATTATTGGCCATTGTTACCTGATTTAATTTGGCTGAACCAGCATTGTAGACAGCCCCTCCATATTTGTAAATATCATCGACTTTATTTCCGTTGATGGTACTTTCGTAAATTTCCATTGTGCCATCGTTATGAATACCGCCTCCGCCCCAGTCAGCTTCGTCACTAAAAACAACATTATTATTAATTTCGCTGTGATTGGTAATTAACAATTTGTGAGCTTGAGCGTCATCAGAATCATGATAAATTCCACCACCACTCTCAGCCGAGTTGTTATTGGTGATTTTTGTGTTATTCAGGGTCACTTCAGCCCGAGTATTATAAATTCCACCACCATATCCCTTCTCAGCCGTATTGTTACTAATCAAACTGTCGTTAAGATTGAGCGTGACCGATGAATTTTGGTTATAACCTTTATGATTATAGATACCTCCAGCATCGTCATTGCTAAGATTAAAGCTAACGGTTGTACTATTGAGGGTAGTGTTTCCTTGATTGGCTAAACCGGCTCCATCCCATGCTTGATTTTGGGTAAGGACACTATCGGTTATCGAAGCAGTTCCATTTTCACTGATATACATTCCCCCACCTTCGCCCGTATATTCTAGCAAAGTTCCATCATCATCAAAAATGCCATTATTACTTACAGTGCTGTTCATGACAGAAACATTTGCGCCAGAATCAACAAAAATACCGCCTCCTTGGTTCAAATCTCCAGCGGTTTCGTGAACGGTCTTATTACCACTGATAGTGCTATCAATCAAGGTTAAACTGCTGTTTTTGCTGACTAATATTCCTCCTCCAACTGATTCTTCATCCATTCTTCTTGAGATGGGACGCCAATTAGCTGGAGCGTTACCATTGGTCAAAGTAACGTTTTTCAAAATCAGAGTCGCATCTTCTGCAATATCAAAAACTCGATCAATTTGTTGGGCATTAATGACCGCACCATTGCCGTTACCGATAATGGTTAGAGTGCCATTATTGGCAATATCTAAATCTCCTGTACTGGCCTCATTTTCATATCGTCCGTCTAATGAGAGGGTATAGGTGCCTTCTGCTAGATTAATGACATCGTTTTCAGCACTATTGTTGGCTTGAATAATTGCATAACGCAATGAGCCAAAATTAGTGCTATCCTCAAATTGATTAATGTTAAATGAAGTAGGAGAAGCGACTTTAGAGGCTTTGTCTTGGCTACGAGGCAAGATATCCCAAGGTGGATCAAGGGTTTGAGCCGTTGCTGTAAACTGAAAACTCAGGCAAGCTAAAGCAATGCTGATGATTCCAATCATTATTATCAGTCGAAATTGCATTAGCTTTGATTTGAGAAATCTAAGAACTTTGATACCCATAACTCATATCCCTCATCATCTTTTAAGAGTGCGCTGTTAAAGGAAATCAAACGGTTCTAAACCAAGCTCAAAATCTTACTTGTTTTTCTTCTGCTCACTTTTGACCTTCAGTGAGTCTCGTTCTCAGAGATTTTGTATGTGGAGAATGTTTGGAAGTGCTATCTAATTCTATACTTGGTCCATTGCCGTTGTTTATTCTTATATTCTAATTAATGGGATATCAGTAAGGTGAACCGTGTCTACAATTATTTACAGGACCGTGAACCTACGGCTGCCTCAATCCTTAACCGCCAAACTCCGATTGGATCAAGGTTTAATGGCTAAAAACACGAAAGGGATCTTTTTCCTCTACACTAGGTAGAGAGGAATAATGTTAAGCAAACTTAGAGAACAAACTGTGTTTAAACGTAATTGGTTACTTTTTTTATTGGTGAGTGTGGGAGTTTGGCAGTTTAGTGTTCCTGTAAAGGGACAAATGCTTCTACCTTATACCCCTCAACTGAATGCAGAAGAACTGAAGCAACAAGGCTTACAAGTGGCTGAAGAAGCAGCGCAACTGATCCGCTTTCAACAACATGATTTAGCCTTATCACGGGCAAAACTGGCCACTCAGTTAGCCCCCAATCAATACCAACCTTGGTTTATTTTAGGAACCCTATATATTATCAAACAAGAACTAGAGCCAGGGGTCAATGCCTTAGAAAAAGCCTTAACCTTACAACCTGAAGAAGTGGGTATTAAATTTACCCTCGGTAATGCCTATTTTCAACAAGGGAAATATCAACAAGCGGCCAGCGAACTCGAAGAAGGATTAAAGATCAAACCCGATGTTCCTTCAGCACAATTTGACCTAGGTAATGCTTATTTTCAATTAGGGCGCATGGGAGAAGCGATCGCTGTTTATCAAAAAGCCGTTAATCAACAAGAAGATTTTTGGCCGGCGGTTAATAATATTGGTTTAATTAAGTATGAACAGGGCAATATTCAAGCAGCCATCCAACATTGGCAAAAAGCCTTAGAAATTGATCCCGAACAAGCAGAACCTAAACTAGCGTTAGGGGTTGCTTTATATGTTCAAGGGAAAAAAGAACAAGGGCTTGAATTAGGAAAAAATGCTCTTCAATTAGATAGTAACTATGGGGAACTGCAACACCTTAAAGATAATCTCTGGGGAGAAAAATTACTCAAAGATACGCAAACTTTTTTTACCACTCCTCAGATCCAATCGGTTTTGAGTCAACTTGAACAGCAGTCTTCTTCTACAATGGAAACTGAACAACAAACCAGGGATGATTAAGGGGAAAGAAATAATACCAGTTCTCAAAAATAACTAGAGATATCTAGTTTGGGGTGTGGGGTGTGGAGTGTAGGGTGTAGGGTTAAATCCCTTTTATAGCCTACCCTATTCAATTTCCCCCTCGCAATGACAACTTAAGTCTCTAATAACTTTTGAGATTTGAATACGTTTCTAAATTAATTGTTTTGAGAATTGCTGATGGTAGTTAAGACCTGATTAACGAATTGTTCATGATCGACGACAGGCTTAGAAATATAACCATCAGCCCCGCTTTTTTCCATAAAATGTTCGCGATCGCCTTCCATTGCGTGGGCTGTTACTAAAATAACGGGTAAATTAGCGGTTTTAGGGTCAGCTTTGAGAAATTGAGTGATTTTAATCCCGTCAACGGCTTCTCCTTGATAAACGCTATGGGAAAGAGAAACATCCATTAAAACAATATCCACTTCTCCCCCTTGAGCAATTTTCATCACTTCATCTACATCTTCTGTCCCTTTAACCCTTAAACCCCCTCGTTTAGTGAGAATTTTTGAGAAAACACGAAGGTTTATGGGATCATCTTCTACAATTAAAACTGTGGTCATGGGTATCTATTGAACCTCTGGTTATTCTTAGGAACAATTCTCAAGCTCTAGTTTAGTTTACCCTCATTGCCCACTCAACATAACAATCTTGATTATTTATGTCTGACTACTTAAAGCTTTTAAATTCGGTTGGTATAAATTTCAATCACAACTAAAAAAATCCAATGTTATTTATGATAATTGAACGTTTCCAAGACAATGATATACTGCCAATTTATCAACGTTTAGCATCAAAAGGCAGAATGTTACCTGAAGGTATTAAATATATTGATAGCTGGATCGAACCTAATTTTAGTAGATGTTTTCAACTAATGGAATGTAACGATCTACGGTTGCTACAAGAGTGGATTTTGAAGTGGCGTGGTTCGGGGGCTACTTTTGAAATTATTCCAGTAGTAAGCAGCAAAGAAACTAGGGAAGTTATCGAGCCATATATCGATCCAAAGTAATTTACTTTTATATTAATAAAAACCATATTTTAGCCCTTTTTCCGTAAGACCTAATTAGACTTAGATAAAAAGTTTTTAACGGTTTCATTAAAGGCTAATGGTTCCACTAAAAAAGCCCAGTGATTTCCAGGAACTTCGGCAATTTGTAACTGTTTTAAATAGGTTCGATAGGGCTTAAGTTGCCAAGCTGTTCGATTGAGTCCCTTTTCAGGTTTAATGAATAACGTTGGAATATCAATTGTTTTAGTCAGTCCTGCATATTTCATCACTTCTTCAAAAACTTCATCTCTAGCTTGTTTAATAAATTTACTTCCCCATTTTCCTTGTTCTTTTTCTTCCATTCCTAATGTAAATACTTCCTGTTGTAAAGGACTCCAACCTTTATATTGCTTCAAATCACGGGCTAATTGTTCTGCTTCTTCGTAGCTATTAAATGGCCCCATCGCTTTTAAAAACGGCAAGGTTTTGTAGAGAATAGGAAAAGTTATTTTAAACCATGAGGGCATTTTATCAATAAAAAAAGGATCAATTAAAATCAAATCTTTAAACCTTTCTGGTTGCTGCGTTGCCCAAATAGCTGCTAATTTGGCTGACCAAGAATGGGAAATAATATGAGCAGATTCCCAACCCAAATAATCCATTAATTGGTTTAAATCATCTATATAATCAGTAAATTTATAGCCTGTTTTTGGTTTACTACTGTCTCCATGACCGCGAAGATCAGGGGCAATAATATGATAATCTTTCCTCAAATAATCCCCTAAACTTGACCAAACAACAGCATGATCTGCTAAGCCATGTAATAATAATAAAGGTTTTGTCCCTTCATTCCATTCTAAATAGGATAATTCCACTTGAGATAGTTTAATAACTTTCCGTTCAACCATTTACAAAATACATTCAACTAACGGTTTAAATAAGGAAACAAATTCGGGCTGATTGACCACTAAAGAGGGAATAGATTTCTTACCATAATTTTCACCAATTGTCAATGGAAAAAGATCACTATCTTTTAAGAAAATGAATGTCCCTCCTGCTGCTTGCACAATGACCCACACAGCAGCCAGATCCCAGACTTTCGGGGTCGCTTCCACGCCTCCAACCGCAGCCCCAGAAGCCACTAATAATAGATTATAACTAGCCACACCAATCATGCGAATTTTACAGGGAAAAGGCTGTTGTAATACCTTGAGACTACGGGCGCAGAGATTAAATAAATGACTTTTGCTGGGGGTATCTTTACTGGTAGCAATGGGTTGACCATTACAATAGGCCCCACTTGGCCCAGTTAACCCAGATTCTCCATACCAATAACCGTAAAAAGACTGCTTTAACGGGGGAAGATACACAAAGCCAAACACAGGGGTTCCGCGATACAGTAAACCCAAAGAAATCGCCCAAATGGGAATACCTCTGGTAAAGTTGGTGGTTCCATCAATGGGATCAACGATCCAACACCAATCTTGCTCAGGAAAAATATGAGTTGTTTCTTCCGTTAAGATACCATGATTAGGAAATTGTGAGGCGATCGCGTCTCGAATGGTTTGATCAGCCCAGCGATCAGCCGATGTGACTAAGGAACCATCATCTTTTGCACTGGGGGAGACGTTTCCCGCTTTTTCTATTAAGGTATCTGCGATCGCCGTTGTGGTGGTTTGACAAAAGTTTAAGACCTCAGACCAAAATTGTTCGATCTTATCCAATGGAAAAAACCCCTATATTAAAGACATCTTCTCAAAGATAGAAGGAATTAAACTAGAAAGCAATTAAAATTCTGTGGGATATTCATGGATATTCATCGATGAATTGAATGATGACAGGTAGAGCGTTATTTCTTGCGAAGAATCTGCGATAGCTTAACACAGTTCCCATAATTTGTGGGATGAGACCTTTGTAAATTTACCTAATTTATCCAGAGCCAATAGGTAATACTAAGGTTGTGGCTAAACTTTTATAAAAGTGTTATGCTAGTAAGCAATTTTTAATGCTTAACAATATTCAAAATTTTATTCAGTTAAATTTATACACATTTGAAAAGAACAATAAGAGAGTTTCCATGTTATCAACAGATACTAAAAAAATTATCATTTTTCGTAACTATCTAATTCTTATGGCAACCCTAGCCCTGTTGATAACTGGATTAGGCGATCTTTTTAAACATCCTGATAGATCAGGACAAAAAGACCGCCTTGAAAATTATGGCCGGTTTGTTAGTAGCGTTGTGGTTAATCAAGCGCAAAAAATTAGACGATAAATGTCAAGAAGCTTAGGTTTTATCCACAAAAACTTCTTCTTCTAAGGTTATTTGAACTTGTTGGGCTAAGGATTTCGCCATAGATTCCATATCTTTTAAATTTCCTAAAGGTTCCATCGGAATTCTAATAGAAACAGCAACCCAGGGAACCCTTTTATTCTTTAATTGGGCTTTTTGATCAGCTAAAAACCATTGAGGAGGTGCATAGTGACCGCCTCCTGGCCAAGCATACCATTGAACAACAGCATAGGTCTTCTTATTCCAAGCTTGAAACCAACGCGCCGTAATTGAGTTATTGGGGTTGATTTGTGAGGGAAATTTAAGGGTTTTGTAGCTATCACTTTTCCATTTTTCTATTCCTTGTAAATCAACCCATTCCACTTCTGGTTGATCTTTGTAATATTTTTGTCCTTTCAAAGCAACAACAACGGGATCTTGTCCAGGTTTTTCAATGAGTTGAAATGACCAAGGATAGTTATTGATTGACATTTCCTTTTGAGCAACCGTTGTCCATCCTGAAAAATTTAACTTTCTTTCAGGAATCTTTTTCATCTGAGTTACCTCTGGAACACGAGGTAACTCAGACCAAGACCATTGTTGAGTAAAATAGCTAGGAATAGCGACAAACACAATTGCTAAACCTAGCAAACATAGAATAACAATTTGAGAAATGAAAAGTCCTTTTTTGAATTTAAACATATCCTTATTGGGGATAATTTTAGCGATCAAACTATTCAGCAAGATTATCATCAGCGATCTCGCTTACTATGGTTGACTTCTCTGAAAAACGATCAAGTAGCCAATTTAGTCCCACAATGGTTCCTAACATTCCCACAGAGTAGAGATCCCCACCCCAACCTTCGTGGAGAATATCAAAAGCATGATCCATCCCATTACCATGAAAAACCGCTAAGATAGTATTACGAATAATATTAGCTACAACACTAATCGCAACGGCTGATGTTAATAGAGTAATTACTCGTCTTCTATTTTTTAAATTGTTAGTCCAATCTAACAATAAGAGACTGACATATAAACTGGTAAATAACATTTTTAAACCAGCGCAATAAGGGGCAACTTCTACGGGAATATTATTGACATAAAGGTAAATCCCATCTACTTGTGTATCAACCCCTAATAGTTGTAGTAAAAACCAGGCTACCGCAGCAATAAATTGTTGTAAGGGTAACGTATAAGGAGTAATTAAATAGGGAATAGCATTGGGTGTTCCCAGAAAAATTAAAACCAGAGGAAACCAATTCAATTTTAATGCGGGTATCCCTTTTAACCACAGCATAATTCCCGTAATAACAATTGGGAAAGAAAGGGAAACCAGTTCTCTCGTCCCTGTGATATAAAAGGCTAATCCTAAAGCTAAGAAAAATCCTCCCAAGGGGTGCATTTTATGGGGTAATTTCTGCCATTTTTGATTGTTCCTGCCAAAAATAAGATAAGCAGCATAGGGAAAGCCAATGATAGCGTGACTAAAATATTCGTGTTCGATATTAATACTTTTATTTAACCAGCCGTCATACCAGAAAAAAAGTAAAGGAACATAGAGAACAGCCAGAAAAGCAATGATTAAAGTATTACCTAAATTTCGTTCGAGAAACGGAGATAGTTTTGATGTTGTTTGCATTGTTAATGACCGATTAAACTAAACTTAAATTAAAGATATTTGTTCAATTACCCAGGCAATTTGTTCTGAGGTAATGCCAGGATACATGGGTAAGGATAAAATTTCCTCACAAAGCATCTCTGCTTGAGGAAAATCTCCCAATTGATAACCTAAGCTTTTATAGGCTGGTTGCAAGTGGCAAGGAATGGGATAATGAATACCCGTTTGGATGCCTTGTTCTCCCAAAAACTGTTGAACTTGTTCACGGGAGAGAGAAGAGACTTCATTAATACGGATAACATAGAGATGATAAACATGACCCTCTTGACTCAAGTTTTTCATGGGTATGACACCCTGATCTTGCCTTGATTTTAACCCTTGATCATAAATTTGTCCTGCCTGATTTCTCAATTGATTCCATTGAGACAAATAAGGCAGTTTAACTTGTAAAATGGCTGCTTGTAACGTATCTAAACGGCTATTCTTACCTACTTCTGTATGATAATATTTTTTCGGTGCGCCGTAGTTCCGCAAAGTCTGAACCCTCTGGGCGACTTCTTCATCGGAGGTGATCAGCATTCCTCCATTACCAAAAGCCCCTAGATTTTTACTAGGATAAAAGCTAAAAGCGGCTGCCATGCCAACCGATCCGGCTGTATAGCCTTCCCGTTGGGCTAAATGGGCCTGGGCTGCGTCTTCAAATATAATTACATTATGTGCCTGAGCAAAGTCAAGTAACGCGGTTGGAGACACCATTTGACCATATAAATGGACAGGGACAATGGCTTTTGTTTTGGGGGTAATGGCTTTAGCTGCTAAGTTAAGGTCAATGAGGGCAGTATGAGGATCGCAATCCACTAAAATAGGGGTTGCCCCTGCCTGAATGACCCCCATTACGGTTGCAATAAAGGTATTGGCTGGAACTAAGACCTCATCCCCTTGAGTGATACCACAAGCTTGTAGTCCTAAAGCGATCGCATCAGTCCCCGAAGCAACCCCTACACCATAGTTGACACCGCAAGCTTGGGCAAATTCTTCTTCAAATTCTTTTAAGGTTTTTCCTAAGATAAAATCCCCCCGTTGGACCACTGCGGACATGGCTTGTTCAATTTCAGCTTGTATGGGTTGGTGTTGTAGTGTTAAATCGACAAAAGGAACAGTTTTAGAGGATACAATCATTGATAATCTGTTTATTTATGGAAAATGATTAAAGTTGATGCCTCATTGTATCTTATGACCCGTGATTCGTGATCAGTTTAATTTTATTTTTATTACTTTAAAATATTTTCGTTTTACTTACCACCAATGAGGGGGGCATTTAGCCCCTCTTTTTTTGTGGTTACTTTTCCCTATATTTACGATAAG